>JAVZCO010000001.1:0-153544 GCA_038874355.1 Candidatus Pacearchaeota archaeon
ATTATTGTTTCATTTGCAATAGCAGGAGGCATTTCAAATTCAATTTCATATTCTGTAGCATTATCTTGTATTATTATTTCTTTTATTTCTTGTTCGATGTTTTCTTTTTCTTCTATTACTTTTCCTATTAAATTTATTTTATTTATTAATTTACTAAATATATTTTGTTTCTTTTTTATTTGTATTTCTAATATTAAATTTCCTGTTAACTTATTAATTTGGTAGTTTGCTTCTTTTGTTTCTTTTGTTTTTTCTTCTTTTTCAGTTTCTTTTGTTTGATTTTTAGTTGAAATTGTTGGTTGTTCTAATCTTTCTTCAGTTTGTGTTGTTTCTTCTTCTGTTTGTGTTTCTTCTGTTTCTATCTTTTTAATAGAGATATTTTCAGCTTCTATTGGTAAGGTAATTTTTATTTCATCTAATGGCTTGTTTAATTGTATTTTTTTCTTGAATTTTACTGGCTCATTTATTTTTACATTAGTTATTTGTATTGTTGTTATATTAATTGATACATTTGTTTCTGTTACTATAACATTAAATTCATTAGTTTCTATTGTTGTATTTTCATTTGATTTTGCTATAATTTTAGCTATAGAAGTTCCTGTATAGTTTTCTTTTGGTTTTATTGTTAGAATATTATTTTCTATTTCTGTATTTATGTTTTCATTTTTTATTATGTTGTATGTTATTTCTTTATTACTATAGAAATATTCGCTTAAGTTTAATTTATAATAAGAATTTTCTTCTATTGTTATGTCTGGAATGTTTTGTAATAAAGTTAAAGTTACATTTTCTTCTGTTATATTTTCTTGAATTTCACTTTTTATTTTTTCTATTGCTATGTTTTCTTTTTCTTCTATTATAGTTTCATTATTATATATCAATTCTACTTTTAAGGTTCCTTTTTCTGCTTTGATATCAAATTGCTCTAGATCTATTTTTATCTTATGTATTTCGTCTGTTAGATATTCTTTTCCAAATCCTTTTTCTTCCTTATAATAATCTGTTGTTATTCTTATCTTATTTTTATTTTTTTTAATATCCAAAACATCAATTCCAAGCTTTTCATTATCTGTAAAAATGCTTTCTTCTATTATTTCTATATCTTCATTATCTTCTAAATTATATTCAAATGGATTATCTTTGGATACTTTACCTTTTATTTCATATTCATTTTCTTTTATTACATTTCCTGTTATCAAACTTGAACTTTCTGAACTTGACTCCGCACTTCCGCTCGCTTCGCTCGCTCTGGCTTCTGATAATTCACTCTCTTGAGAGCTTGCTTCTGTTTCTGATTCAATTGGTGTTGTTAGTTCTTCTGATTCTTTTTCTGTTAGCTCTGTTTCTTTTGTTTCTTCTGTTTGCGTTGGCTCTGTTTGTGTTAGCTCTGGAGATGTTTCTTCTTTTGTTTCTTCTTTTTCTTCTGTTTGTGTTGGCTCTGTTTGTGTTGTTTCTTCTGTTTGATTTTCAGTTGGAATTGTTGGTTGTTCTAATCTTTCTTTTGTTTCTTCTTTTTCTTTCGACTTATAAATTCTTAATATAAAACTAATTTCAGGATAAGTTATTTTCTTTCCTATATAACCATATCCTTCTCCTCTTCCATCTATATTTGTATTTTCTAAATAATAATTTCCTTCTTTAGATTCTTCTTTTATTAGTTCACTTATTGGTATTATTTTTTCTTGTTCATTTAATTTTATTCTTACTAAAGTATTAGCAGGAATCAATTCTCCTGACTTTACAAGCAAATTAAAATTTCCTGTAAGAGTTTCGTTTTCTTTATAGACGGGATTAATTTCTATTGTTGCATGTCCTGTGAATCTCATGTTAAAAAGAAAAAGAAAAATTGCAATAAAAAAAAGTAGTGTAAAAGATATAATAAATATATTTTTTGTAGGATAATTTATTTTTTTAGGTGGATTTTTTATATAAGTTGTAATAACTTTATTTCCAACTCTATGGCTTTCATAATAATAAGGACCAAATACTTTATTCCCTCTTTTTATATATTTTTTATATACCATAATATTTAGTATAAATAATGATTATTTTTTATCTCTCTTTTCTCAAAAAATTAAGTAAAAATTATTTATAAATATTTGTATTTTAAAAAATAGTTACCTTACAATTATTATAAGCATTTATATAGGTATTTTCCAGTTTTTATTCTTTGAAGCCCATTTTTATATAATCATAAGAAAGTTTTTAAAGTTATCCTACTTAAAAAAATAATGAAAAAAGTTGTAATTATTAGCTTAGGGGGCAGTTTAATAATTCCTAATGAAATTGATACTAAATTTTTATTAAGCTTTTGTAAGGTAATAAAAAAATATATGAAAAAATATAAGTTTATTATTGTTTGTGGTGGTGGGAGTATAGCAAGAAAATACATTAAAGCTTTAAAAGAAATAAAAAAATCTTATTACTTACAAAGTAACATTGGTATATCAATAACAAGATTAAATGCAAGATTTATGACTTATTTTTTTGGAAAAGATGCAAATGAAGGAATACCACACGATATGATTCATGTAAAGAATTTATTAAAAAAGAATGATGTTGTTTTTTGTGGAGCTTTAAGATATGCGCCAAACCAAACTTCTGATTCCACAGCAGCAAAACTAGCTAAATTTTTTAAATGCGAGTTTATAAATTTAACAGCGGTTTCTGGATTGTATGATAAAGATCCTTTAAAGTATAAAGATGCAAAATTAATAAATAAAATTTCTTGGGAAGAATTCTATAAATTAGCAAATAAAACTAAATTCATTCCAGGACAACATTTTATTCTTGATCAAAATGCATCTAAAATTATAATGAAATACAAAATAAAAACTTACATATTAGGAAAAGATCTAAAAAATCTTGAAAACTTATTAGAAGGAAAAAACTTTAAAGGAACAATTATTTCTGATTAATAGATATGTTAATTCAAATTAATTTAATAAAAGAAAACAAGAAGAGATTTTATAAACTTTCTTTTAATAAATTTATTAATAATTATTTTAGGTTATAAAATGATAATAAAAGATGATATAATAGAAGCAAATGATATAGAAGAAGCAAGAAAAAAAATTGATTCTTTTTCTAAATTAAATAAAAAAATAATTGTTTTAGGAAAAGATATTGAATTTAATAGAAAAATATTAGAAAATAAAAAAGTAAATATGCTTATATTAAATCATAAACAAAAAAAAGATACATTAAGACAAAGGGATTCTAGTTTAAATCATATATTATGTAAAATAGCAAAGAAAAATAATGTAATTATAGCTTTTGATTTTTCTGAATTAGAAAGAACAGATAAAAAAGAAAAAGCGATTTTACTTTCAAGATGGATACAAAATATTAAATTATGTAAGAAGTATAAGGTAAAGTTTAAAATTTTAACTAATAAAAATAAAAAGAATATTTTTTCCTTTTTATTAACCCTTAGCTGTGATACAAAGAATGCAAAAGAAGCATTAAATTAGAAAGTTCTAATAAAAAATAATTCCTGCATATCCTACTGCAATATTATAATCTTTTGTTACATCACCAGAAGTATAATAATCTATAAGCTCTGATCTTAAGTTTTTTATTTTAGCACATTCTGTTGCAATTGTTATACCATATAACCCGCATATTGTTGTTTTTATTGCATATTCATAAACTTTTTTGCTGTTTAAATTTAAAATTTCATTAATTACTTTTTTATCCAAATTATAAAGATTTTCTTTAATGTTATTATAGAAAGGAACAAAATCATAAACTAAACCATAATGAGTAAAATCAGAAGAAACTAATAAACATGTTTTATCATCTATAAGTTTCGATATTATTTCGGCTATTTTTATACATTCTTCATAACTTAAATCTTTAACTAGCAGTGAAATAATTTTAAAATTTTTTTGACTTTCTTGTAAAAAAGGCAAAATAACTTCTATACTATGTTCATAATTATGGGGAATTTCATTAAAATCAGAATCTATTTTTATTTCTTTAAATTTTTTTAATAAAAGTCTAGACAATTCTAAATTATTTCTTACTATACCTAAAGGAGTTTCAAAATCTTCTTTAGATATGCTTATTTTATTTCCTAAAGAAGAATGATTAACACCAATAATAATAAAATTTTCTTTTTTATTTATTTTTCCTATAACTTTTGCTGCAAGTTTTCCAGAAAAAGAATAACCAGCATGAGGAACAATAGCAATTTTTACATTTTCTTTTTTTTTATTTTCTCTTATAATGTATTTGGATATAAAATTTTTTATTTCTTCTTTATTGCTAGGATAAAAACTTCCTTTTGCTACAGGTTTTCTCATAATAAAAGAAAGAGAATAAGGTTTTTAAAATAGTATTCTCTTATATTGTCATGGATAAAGAGGAAATTCTAAAAATAATAGAATCTTTAAGTCCAAATGAAAGAAAAATTCTTCCATATATAGAAGAAAAAAATTTTTCTACTATAGTAGAAAAATCAAAAATAGATAAAACTTCTTGTTTAAGGGCATTACAATTTTTATCAAATAAAAAAATAGTAAATATAAAACAAGAAAGAAAAAAAATAATAGATCTCGGAATTAATGGAATTAATTATAAAAAAACAGCATTACCAGAAAGAAAATTATTAAATTATCTTTATGAAGAAAAAAAACCTGTTCTGATTGAAGAAGCAAAAGAAAAAACAAAATTAAATAATAATGAAATAAAGATAGCAATAGGAACTCTAAAAGAAAAAAATATGATTGAAATAAAAAATGGAAATATATTCTTAATAGAAAAAAATTCTTCCAGATTTTATGAAAAATTTCCAGAAGAAAAATTTTTAGAAAAATTACCTTTAGAAGAAAAGGATCTTAGTAATGAAGAGAAAAAAATTCTTTCTATTTTAAAAAAAAGAAAACAAATAATAGAAGAAAGAAATGTAATAGATATAAAAATAGAAATAACAGAACTCGGAAAAAAAATAATTAAAGAATCTTCTTATATAAGAGAAGATTATATTGAAAGTGTAACACCAGAAGTAATAAAAAAAGAAGAATGGAAAAATAAAAAATTTAGAAGATACGATATTAAAAGTAAGGTTCCTTCAATATATGGGGGAAAAAAACATTTTGTTAATCAAGCCATAGAATATGCAAGAAAGATATGGATTGAGATGGGTTTTGAAGAAATGACATCAAATTTAATTGTTGAAAGCTTTTGGAATTTTGATGCTTTATTTACACCCCAAGATCATCCTGTAAGAGAAATGCAAGATAGTTTTTTCTTACCTTACAAAAAAGAAATAGAAAATAAAAAAATTGTTGAGGTGGTAAAAAAAGCGCATGAAAAAGGAGTAAATAACAGTAAAGGATGGAACTATGAATGGGATGAAGAAGAAGCAAAAAAACTCGTTTTAAGAACTCATACAACAACCTGTTCTGCTTTAGCTCTATCAAAATTAAAAAAAGAAGATTTACCTAAAAAATATTTTGCAATAGGAAAATGTTTCAGAAATGAAACTCTAGATATAAATCACTTATTTGAATTAACTCAAACAGAAGGAATTGTTGTTGATGAAAATGTTAATTTAAGACATCTTATAGGGTATTTAACAGAGTTCTATAAAAAAATGGGTTATGAAAAAATTAGAGTTAGACCAAGTTATTTTCCATATACAGAACCTTCTCTAGAAATAGAAGTTTATGATAAAAAACAAAAAAAATGGATAGAACTCGGAGGTGCTGGTATTTTTAGACCAGAAGTAGTTGTTCCTCTATTAGGCAAATATATTCCAGTTCTTGCATGGGGCCAGGGATTTGAAAGAATAATAAGAGAATATTTTGAAATAGAAGACTTACGAGATATGTATAGTAATGATTTAAATAAATTAAGAAATATGAAATTATGGATAAAATGAATAAAAAAGAATTAAAAAAAATAATAAAAGAAATAGAGAAATTGCTTATAGAAAAAAATAAAATGTATGGTGATGAGAATATAATAAAAATAGGAAAAGAAGGAATTATTATTAGAATAACAGAAAAAATTGAAAGGCTAAAATATTTATTAAAGAATAAAAAAGATTTTGAAAAAGAACCAAGAGAAGATTCTTGGAAAGATATTGCCGGCTATTCTATAATAGGATTAATGTTAGAAAGAGATAAATGGAAATAAAATGGCAATTGCAACATTTTCAAGAAAAAGGTTTGAAAAGGAAATTACAAAAATAACTCCCGAGATAGAAGAAAAAATAAATTTATTTGGAACTCCTATTGAAAATTTAACAGAAAATGAAATAAGTATAGAAATATTTCCTAATCGCCCAGATTTATTTTCTTTTGAAGGATTTAAAAGAAGTTTCTTATCATTTTTAGGAAAAGAATACAAAAAAAAATATGAGGTAAAAAAATCAAATTATTTAGTTTATATTGATGAAAATGTTAAAGATATAAGACCGTATACAGTTTGTGCTGTAGTAAAAAATATAAAATTTGATGATGAAAAAATAAAAGATGTTATTGATGTTCAGGAAAAATTACATGCAACAATAGCAAGAAATAGAAAAAAAGCTGCTATAGGAATATATCCATTAGAGAAGATAGAATTTCCAATAAGATATTTAGCAAAAAAACCTTCTGAAATTCATTTTGTTCCTTTAGATTCAAATACCAAAATGTATGGAAATGAAATATTAGAACAACATCCAACAGGAAAAGCATATGCTCCTTTACTAAAAGGAAAAAAACTTTTCCCTATATTTATAGATTCTGCTAATAATATATTATCTATGCCTCCTATAATAAATAGTAATGAAACTGGAAAAATAACTGAAAAAACTAAAGATATTTTTATAGAATGTTCTGGTTTTAATCTTGAAGTATTAAAAAAAATTTTAAATATTCTTGTTTGCATGTTTATTGATATGAATGGTATAGCTTATGAAGTAAAATTAATCTATCCTAATAAAAAAATAATTACTCCAGCATTAAAAGAAGAAAAAATTAAAATAAACATAAATAACATAAATAAAATTCTAGGTTTAAATCTTAAAGAAAAAGAGATAAAAAAATTGCTTAAAAAAATGAATTATTCTTATATAAATAAAGAAGTTTTAATTCCCCCTTATAGAGTAGACATTTTACATGAGGTAGATATAATTGAAGATATTGCAATAGCATATGGTTATGATAATATCCCTCCAGAAATTCCTTCAATATCTACTATCGGAAAAGAAAATTCAAGAGAGAAAATAAAGAGGAAGATTTCAGATTTGTTAATCGGTTTAGAATTTATAGAAAATTCTTCGTATCATTTAATTAATAGAGAATTAATAAAAAAAATTTCTAACGAAAAAAATGAAAATTTAATAGAAGTTGAAAACAGCAAAACAGATTATTCTATTTTAAGACATTCTTTAGTACCTTGTGTAATAAAAATTTTATCAGAGAATATAAAAGCAGAATATCCACAAAAAATATTTGAAATAGGTAAGGTTTTTAATTTGAAAAATGATAAGATTAATGAAGAAGAAAGGTTAATTGTTACTATTTGTTCTCTAGATTCTAATTTTACAAAAATAAAACAAGTATTAGAATATATATGTAAAATGCTAAGAATTAGTTTTGAAGTAGAAGAAACACAAAACAATTATTTTATAGAAGGGAGAGTTGGAAAAATAGTGATAAATAATAAAGATGTTGGTTTTATAGGAGAAATTCATCCAGCAATTTTAAAAAAATTTAAAATAAAAATGCCAACTTCTTTATTTGAAATAAATTTAGAAGAAATTTTTAATATATATAACCCTTAAATTTATTCTCTTTTTTATTTCTATAATCTTCATCAAGAACTTTAATTATATCATTAAATTTATTTTTGATATTTGTCCAATTTTTATATATTTCCATTATCAATTTTACATCTTCTTCTTCTTCATTTATATTATCTAAATAAATGCTTTTTACTAAATAACTACTTAAAGTTGAATATAAATCATTCAATATTTTTTTCTCTTTTTCTGTTAATTTGTTTGCTAGAGCAAAGAATAATAAAGGAGCATTAGAAGGATTTATAAGTGCTTCTAAAAATCTTAAATAGTGGGTTATCCTTTCTATTATTTCTCTTCTTATATTTCTTATCAAAAATTCTGTTTCTTTTCTGCATATTTTTTCTATTTCAAATTCTTTATTGATATCAGAAAATTTTGGCAAATTATATTTTCTTCTTATTATTTCATATTTTTCTTTAAAATTTTCTAATCTTGTTTTTTCTTTTTTCATTTTTTAAATAGTTATTATATGTTTATAAAATTTATTAAATTATAAAAAAGCCTCTGGGGAGAATCGAACTCCCGACCTTTTCCTTTCTGGAAAAATTTACCATGGAAACACTCTACCACTGAGCTACAGAGGCATATACTAAAGTTTATAAAAATTGATATATAAATCTATTTAGGAAGCCACTCTAATTTAGAAACATATCCAATTATACTTTTCGAATTTTCTCTTAAATTAAAAAGCCATTCTTTATAAAAAAAGATAAGTTTTTCCATATCTTTATCTCTTAAAGATAAATTTTTTTCTACAGAGATAAATAAAGCTCCAAAAATTAGAAAAAGTAATATAATAAATATTAATCTCATTTTATACTCTTGGAGGACCCCAATTAAGTCTTATAGCATTTCCTATTATTGTCTTTGTGTTATCTATAACATTCCCTACCCATTTAATATAAGCTTTTCCTGCCATAATCATTCCATCCATAGATTTAACATCTATATTATTTGTTTTAACAACAGAATAAATACTCAAATACAAAAATAACAAAGCAAGTATTATTAAAGTTATAAAAAACTTATTATGCGCATGTTTTATTTTTATTATTAAATAAATAAAAACTATAGCTATTAATATTATTATCCATACCATCTTTTATACATTTTTTAATTAAATTAGATTTATATATTTTACTATATTAGATAAATAAAGGATTCGAAGCCCCATGGTCTAGCGGTCAAGGATACAGCTCTCTGGAAGCTGTGACCCAGGTTCAAATCCTGGTGGGGCTATTTTTAAAAATGAAAAAGATAATAAAATTAATAAAATCAGGAGCAATTTTTATTTATCCAACAGATACAATATATGGTATAGGATGTAATGCATTAAACAAAAAATCTGTTGAAAAAATAAAAAGAATTAAGAAAAGAGATAAAAATAAACCTTTATCTATTATAGCTCCATCAAAAAATTGGATTTAAGAAATACGAAAGCTAATAAAAAAATAGTTGAAAAATATCTTCCTGGAAAATATACTCTTATTTTAAAGAAAAAAAGAAAAAATTTTCTTAAACACGTTTCCCCAACAGAATTTATTGGAGTAAGGATTCCAAATAACAATTTTTGTAAGATTATTCAATTATCAAAAGTCCCTTTTATAACAACTTCTGTAAATATATCTGGAAAACCTTTTGCAAAATCTTTAAAAGAAATAAACAAAGAGATATTAAATAAAGTAGATGTTATAATAGATGCAGGAAAATTATCTGGGAAACCTTCAATAATAGTTTTTTATGATGGGAAAGAATTAAAAAGATAAGAAATATATCTCTTTTTACGCCCTTGTCGTCTAGAGGTTAAGGATAAAGCCTTCTCGAGGCTTTGACCCGGGTTCGAATCCCGGCGAGGGCATTTTAAGAATTAAAAATAATATTTCCTTTTTTATTTATTTTAATTCCCTCTTTTCTTAATAATTTAATTTTTTTATTTATTCCTCTATTATAACCACCAACATGATAATTACATTTTATTACTCTATGACATGGAATTTTTTTATTATAATTCTCTCTTAATATAATTCCAATTATTCTTGGGTGGGTATTAAATTTTAATGCAAGTTCTTTGTAAGTTTTTATTTTACCTTTAGGAATTTTTTTAACCTCTTCGTAAATTAATTTTCTTAATTTATCTTTTTTTTGAAATTTTTTCATTTTATTAAATAAAAAATAAAAATTTATAAACCTCTTTCTTTTTGTAAAAATATGAAAAGAAGTAGTAGAAGGTGGAAAAAGAAAAGACAGATGAGATGGAAATGGCAAAGGAAAAGATTAAGAGAAACTAAAAGAAAAAGAAAGATGAAAAGATTAAGATCACAATAAAAGTATTTTCTTATTTTAAAAAGGTAATGATATTATTTTAAAAAATTAATTTTCTTTTATAACAGCAACATTTATAAAAACTCTTTTCAAAGAAGTATTATGACAAGTGAAGTATGGACAGAAAAGTATAGACCAAAAACATTTGAAGAAATAGTTGGTCAAGAAGAAATAATAAAAAGAATAAAAAATTTAACAAATTCTTTAAACATACCTCATTTATTATTTGCAGGTCCTGCTGGAACTGGTAAATCTTCTTTGGCTCTAGTTATAGTAAAAGAACTTTATGGAGATAATTGGAAAGAGAATTATTTAGAATTAAACGCAAGTGATGAAAGGGGTATAGATGTTATAAGACAAAAAGTAAAAGATTTTGCACGAACAAAATCTCTAGGAAGAGTTCCTTTTAAAGTCATATTTTTAGACGAAGCTGATGCCTTAACAAGAGAAGCACAACAAGCATTAAGAAGGACAATGGAGAATTTTTCAAGTAACTGTAGATTTATTTTATCTTGTAATTATATAAGTAAAATAATAGACCCTATACAAAGTAGATGTGCAATTTTTAAATTTAAATTATTGGATAAAAAAGATGTAGAAAAAGTTATAAAAAAAATAGCAGGGGAAGAAAAAATAGAATTAACAGAAGATGGAATAGAAGAATTATATGAGGCTTCAGAAGGGGATTGTAGAAGAGCAATAAACTTATTACAAGCAACAACATCTGTTTCAAGAAAAATAACAAAAGAGATAATAGAAACAATTTTAGGAAAAGCCAAACCAAAAGAGATAAGGGCTGTTTTAAATTATGCTCTTGCGGGTAATTTCAAAAATGCGAGGGATAAATTATTGGAGATAATGTTAAAAGAATCTATTTCGGGGGTAGATGTAATAAAAGAGATACAAAGAGAAATATGGGAATTAAATATAGATCCTATTTTAAAAGTTAAATTAATAGACAAAACAGGTGAAATAGAATTTAGAATAGTAGAAGGTAGTGACGAATTTATTCAACTAGAAGCTTTATTAGCTTATTTTGTACTAGTTGGAAAAGGAAAGATGGAATAATATCTATCCATTAAATACAAAAATCTAATAAACAGAAATTTAGGTTATTAAAATAAAAAATGTTAACTGATAAATATAAACCTGTATGTTTTGCAGATATTAAAGGCCAAGAAGAAGCAATAATAAAAATAAAAGTTTTTTTGAAAAATTTTCCTAAAAAAAAAGCTATAATATTGTATGGACCTGTTGGTGTGGGAAAAACATCTCTTGCATATGTTATTGCAAAAGAAATGAATGCAGAAATATTAGAGATTAATGCTTCTGATTTAAGAGATAAAGAACAAATTAAAAAAATATTAGGTTCTGCTTCTAAGCAATCTTCTTTATTTGCTAAAAATAAAGTTTTGTTAGTAGATGAAATTGATGGGATAACTAAAGATGATAAAGGTGGTTTACAAGAACTTTTAGTCCTTATTGATAAAACAAATTTTCCTATCATAATTACAGCAAATAATATTTGGGACAAAAAATTTTCTTTATTGAGGGAAAAATCTGAACTTATAGAAATGAAGGAAATAGATTATAAAGAAATTTTATCTTTATTAAAAGAAATAACAAAAAAAGAAAAATTACAAATTAATGAAGAAGAATTAAAAGTTTTAGCAATAAAAGCTAATGGTGACATAAGAGCGGCTTTAAATGATTTACAAACATTAGTAGAAGGTGTTTCTGCAATTGAAATCTCAGAAAGAGAAAAAGAGATTCCTATTTTTAATATTATGAAAATAATTTTTCAAGAAGTTACAAGAAAAGATGTTTTGGAATTATTTGAAAAAACCGATATGGATTTGGATGAAATTTGTTTATGGATAGAAGAAAATATTCCAAATGTTTATAAAGAAGAGGAATTATATAATGCTTTTGAAATATTAAGCAAAGCAGATATTTATAACAGAAGGATAATAAGACAACAATATTGGAGATTTATGTTCTATAGAAATTTTTTATTGTCTGCTGGTATTTCTGCATCAAAAAAGCAAGGAAGAATAGGATTTATAAAATATAATAAACCAACAAGGATATTAAAAATATGGGCTATAAATCAAAAAAATATTTATAAAAAAAACATAGCACAAAAATATGCTCATTACTGTCATATTTCTTTAAAAACTGCAATGAAAGAATTTCCAATAATAAAACAAATTATTTTAAGCAATGAAAAAATACAAAAAGAATTAAAACTTGAGAATGAGGAAATATTATTCTTAAAAGAATAAGAAATAGTAAAAAACAATTTTTATTAAAGATTGAATTAAAGATTTTGTATTTTTATAATTGACCTATCTATATAATAAAAGTGTAACTAAAAAATAAAAATAGAAGATTCTATAAAAAAAGAAGCTCTGAATTTTTTCTCATTAACCACAACTTCCAGATGAAGAGCTTCCAGCGTTATAACCAAAACCAGGAGAAGGTGTTGTTGTTGATAAACTTAAAGAACATTCGTTTGGCTTATTATTAAATGCAGAACAAATTGTTGATAAATAAGCTGCTGGACTTCTTCCAGATGAAACTTCTACTCCATTTATTATTAGTGTCGGACTTCCTTGCACACCATATTGCTTTGATGATTGAGAATCAATAGCATAATAAGATTTTGCTTTATTCGCTTTACAAGAATCTAATTTTGTTTTATCTATATTAACTTTATTTAAACATCTTGAAGAATTTCCATCTTCTAAGAAACAGGCTAAATAATCATTAAATTTAGATGATTGTTCTTCTCTTATACAAACTTGAGTATAAGTTTCATCTTCTTCTTTATCGCCATGCATAAAATAATGAACAAATCTTATTTTAAAATCAATTTTATTTTCTAATGTTTTTATTGTTTCTAGAATTCCTTTTTCTGCCTGTGTTCCGTAAGGACAATGAGTCATAACAAACAATTCTACTTTTGGTTTATCTGATTTTGGAACTTCTTGTTGCTCTTGAACAACATTTCCTGTAATTGTATTAGGTTCTTGGATTTCTGAGATTCCTTGAATAATATATTTTCCATCTTTAGTAATATACACAGGTATTTCTTGCCCTTGATATTTTACTGTAATCTCGTATACATTTCCTAAATCTTCATAAGAAACATAACTAACACCCCCACCAGTAAGGCTATTTAAATAATTCAAAAGTTTTTCAGAAGCTTTTTCTTCACTTATAACATTTCCTGTTATATTTCCTTTAAAAGCAAAAATAATTGCTATTAAAAATAGAATAGCAAAAACTATTGTTAGTACTTTCCAAACATTAATTTGATTTTTTTCTTCTTTCATTTTTTTGTTACTATTTTTTAGTAAAAATGTTTTATAAATCTTTCGCTTTTAATTTTTATATTTCAAACTTTTTTTAGTTGCTATCAAAAGGTTTATATTTATATATTTATAAATATTTCTATAATTACAAAAAAGAAAATTTCAAAATGCCATATGATATAATTATAGGGAGAGACGAATACGATAAAAAAATATTTGGAAAAAAAGGTTTGGTTTTTTTAGGAAAAAGTTATGTAAAAATGGAACAATATACTTCTTTAAGTAATCCTATTTATTTAGATGTTGCAAGAAGCCATGTTATATTAATTGCTGGAAAAAGGGGGTCTGGGAAATCTTATACTTTAGGGGTTATAGCAGAAGAACTTTCTCTCTTACCAGAAGAAGAAAGAGTAAATATTGCATCTTTAATTTTTGATACGATGGGTATTTTTTGGACAATGAAATACGAAAATGAAAAAGATAAAGAATTATTAAGAGAATGGAATTCAAAACCACAGTCAATTCCTGTAAAAATTTTTGTCCCTTATGGATACTTTCAAGATTATGAAAAAAGAGAAATCCCCATAGATGAAAAATTTGCTTTAAGCGTTTCTGATCTTAATGCCGAAGATTGGATAATAACTTTTGGTTTGAATATTATAGATCCTGTAGCTATCTTAATAGAAAGAGTAATAACAAAAATCAAAGAAGAAAAAGAGAATTTCTTTATAGAAGATATAATAAAAGAAATACAAAATTCAAATGCTAATGAAAATACAAAAAATATAGCTATAGGTTTATTCGAAGCTGCATCATCATGGAAAATTTTTTCTAATAAAAAACAAAAAACCACTTTTATAAATGAATTAATAAAAAGTGGAGTTACAACTATACTTGATTTAAGTATGTATAGTTCGACAGCTGCTTTTAATGTTAGAGCTCTAGTTATAAGTTTAATATGCAGAAAATTATTTAATGAAAGAATGCTTGCAAGAAAGAAAGAAGAAATTCTTGCTCTTCAACATGGCCAGGACTATCTTGCTTTCAAACAAGAAAGAGAAATGCCTCTCGTATGGATTTTCTTAGATGAAGTTCACGAATTTTTACCTAATGAAGGAAAAACGCCTGCCACAGAGAGCTTAATACAGTTATTAAGAGAAGGCAGACAACCTGGTATTTCTTTAGTGATGGCAACACAACAACCAGGTGCTTTAGCAAGAGATGCTACAACACAAGCAGATATAATTATAAGTCATAGAGTAACATCAGCTGTAGATATAAAAGCATTAAATGAAATAATGCAATCTTATCTTCTAGAAAGTATAAAAAGATATATGGACGAATTACCCTCTCTCAAAGGATCTGCAATAATTTTAGATGATAATAGTGAAAGAATATATCCATTTAGAGTACATCCACGTTATACATGGCATGGAGGAGAAGCCCCAACATCAATAAAAATCGAAAAAAGAATTTAAGTAAGTTCATTAAAAATTAATCTTTTCATTAATTAAAAATTAAAAAATTTTATTGTTTTCTATTAGAAATAAAATTTCTTTCCAATTTTTTACTCTATAAGAATATTTATTTTCTTTTTTGTTCCAAGGTTGATCAAAAAGAAATGAAATAATATTACTTTCTTTAGCTTCTCTTACACTTATTGGAGAATCATCAACAATTAAAAATGCATCTAATTTTTTACATATATCTATTTTTTTATTTTTATTAGTAAAAATTAAATCTTTCCAAACTTTTGATAATTTATTTAAATTTTTTTCTGTTTTTTCTTTTAAATCGTTACTTCTATATGTTACTAAATATATATTTCCATATTCTGATAATTTTTTAATTCCTTCTCTACAATAATTTACCAATCTTAAATTATGAAAATTGTTGTCTTTAATAAATTCTTCCCAAACTTCTAAAACTCTTTCTTTTGGTAAGGGTATATAATTCGAAAATTCCCAGCTTTTAATTTGTCTTTTTTTTATTTTTAAATTAAATTTTTTATTAAAATAATTAATTAAAGCTGGGACATATTGTAATATAACATCATCTACATCTATTATAAAATTTTTCATTTTTTATTTATTATTTTATATTTTTTAAGATTTAGTAAAGAGAAAAATATATTTTTAAGTTTATTAATTTTTATATACTAATTTAACAAGTAATTAAAAAGAAAATGAGAAATTCAAAATATTTAATTGAAAAAATTTTGGAAAAAGAAAAATTAAGTTATCTTCCAAAAGAACAAAGTATATGGAAAAGAATAAAGAGAACTAAAAAATCAAGAGAGGAAATAGAAGGTTCTTTATTGCTTTATGAAAAAGAATTTTTGGAACAATTAAAGCAATCGGCTCTTATAAAAAAAGAAGAAAGGGAAATAGAGAAAAAAATATTCTCTTTTGAAAAATGTTTAGAAGAAGGAATAGGAACAGTTAGTGCATCAAAATTAAATACATATAAAGGGTGTAAGTTTGCTTTTTTATTAAAATATAAATTACATTTAAAACCACCAACTTATCATTGGAGATTAATGATGGGAAAGGATATTCATTTAATCTTAAGAGATATTAATTTAGGACTATTAAATTCTAAAGAAGAAATAATTAATGGAAGAGAAGTAGAAATTATAGAAAACGGAAAGAAAAAGAAAAAAAAGATTCTTGGATGGAAAGCAAGGTGGTTTGGCTCTGTTTATTCTGGAAAATGTTGGTTTCCTTACGAAGACTTAAAGTATTCATTATATTACAAGGGAAAAAAAATGTTGGAAGATTTTTTTGAAAGAGAAAAAATGAAACCAAAACCTGCTCTTGTTGAAGAAAATTTTAATGTTATATTATCAAAAAATATAAATCAAAAAGAGATTTATTATAAATTCACTGGAATATTCGATAAAATTGATTTTGAAGAAGATGATGACAAAAGAAAAATAATTATAACTGATTATAAAACAGGAAGTAACAGAATAGAAGATAGAAAGGATGTTATTAAAGAATTGGGTATACAATTTACAATATATTATTTTTCCTTTTTAGAATTAATAAAAAGAGAATTTCAAAATATTTCTCCAAATCCAAAAAACAATATAGAAATGAAAATTTATAGTCTAGAAAATGGAAGCGAAATTAAAGTAACAAGAAATGAAAATGATCTTTATTATTTAATTAATACTGTACATGAAGCAGATCAAGAAATAAGAAAGGGTAATTTTGTTCCTTTTATAGGTTATCATTGTAATAGGAACAATTGTGATTGGGCTCCTCTTTGTGCAGAATTACTAACATCTGAAAGAAAAGATTTTGTTAAAAAATTAATTGATTACTCTATAGAAAACATTTCTGAATTTGAAAAAGTAAAAAAACTTTCTTTATTTGATAACTTTTAAATAATTTTAATTTGTACCATATACCTAAAAACATAAGGAGAAATTTCTCTCGTTTTTGTTATTTTTAATATTTTTATTTTCTTTTTTTGTTTTTTTGCTTCTTTTTCTATATTTTTTATTTTGTAATTTAAATTTTCTTCTCTACAAAATTCTCTAAAAAAGATAACTGTTCCTTTTTTGCTTAAAGTAAAAGCTTCTTTTAAAAAATTGTACTGTATATTTGGTCGAGGCATAACAATAATATCATATTTATTTGGAGCTTTATATTTTTTTATTAATTTTAGAATTTTTTTTGCGTCTCCTGGTATTAATTTTATATTTTTTATTTTATTAAGGTTTATATTCTCTTTTGCATACTTATTTGCAATTCTATTTAATTCATTAGAATATATCATGCTTGATTTATTATTTTTTGCTATAATTATACTATAAGGAGCAACTCCGGCAAACATAACAAGAATATTTTTCTTTTTCTTTAATTTTTTTATAGTATTTGTTATTTCTAATCTTTCATTACTTAATCTAGGAGAAAAATAACATTTTGATATATCTAATTTAAATAAACATCCACTTTCTTTATGAACAGTTTCAAAGGTTTTTTCTCCTAGGATATATTTAACTTTTTGTGTTCTTAATCTTCCTCTTATTTTTTCTTTTTTTTCTAAAATTGTTTTAATATTTTTATTTTTTAATAAAAATTTCTTTGCTTCTTGTTTTTTTTCTTTTTCCTTAGCAGAAAAATCAAATTTTATAATAGCTAAATTACCAATAATATCGTAACCTTTTATAATTTTTTTTATCATTTTTTTATAAATTTTAAAAAAGAATAATATTTATAAATATATTATTCTTAAAATAATTAAAATAAAAAAGAGCTAAAATGTCAAAAGCATTAGGTTATATTTTAATGTTAATTGGAGTGATTATTTTATTTTCAGGGCTTATTTTAAAGAATTCTCAAATGAATATTCCTCTTATAAATAATATTAATATAAAATTTATTCCGGTTGTTGGCATAATATTAGTTATAATAGGATTTATTCTAACAAATTATTCTTCATCAAAAAACAAAAAACATCTTCCAATATATGACAAAACAGGGAAAAAAATTGTTGGTTATAGAGAAAGCAAATAATTTTTAAGATTAGTTTATTTTGATAATTAAATTAAATAAAAATCTTAAATATTTTCAGAACAATATTGTAAGTAAGAATTTTTTAGTAATAAAGTTTTATTTAATGAGAAAAACTATAATCTTCTATGCAAACGTTGTAATTGATGTTCTAAATCTCTTATTGTATCTTCTACTATTCTTGAAGGATTTGGTAGGCTTCTTAATCTTGATATTCTTTCTTCTAATTCTGCTATTTGTAATCTTATTCTTGCTCTTCTTGCTGCTCTCGCTTGAGTTATTCCAAAATATTCATGTATTCTCTCATCAAAAATCAAATTAATTAAAACTATTATAGCACCTATTCCATAAATCCAATTCATATCAGAAGAAATTCTTTCTGCTCTATTCAACCATAAAACTAAAAAAACTACAGAAAAAACTAACCACCCGGCTCTTCTACCAATAGGGCTTGAAATTGAATTATGTATAAAAAAGAAATAAATCAGAATGGGTAAAAAAATAGCTAATGAAATTCCTAATGTTCCAGAGGGCATTAAAATGTATGAAAAAAATCCTTCTTTACTCATGTATCTAACTGCAAATATAGAAACAATAATGGAAATTAATGCGGCAACCCCTTCTTTATTACGAAACATCTCTACTTTAATTAAAGAAAGATAAAATATTGCATATGCTAAAATTAAAAATAATATTTTAGCCCAAAAAAATTCGTCAAAATTCCCGGTTCCCAATAAAGTTTGAAAAAAAGGACCAAAAATATCTTTTATCCATTGAATTATTGTTTCTGAAGCTCCTGAAAAAAATTCTTTATCTTTATACCATTGAGCAGAAACTAAACTTGTTATCGCCATAATTATCACTAAACTTAAAAATATTAAATCTAATTTTTTCTTCATATTTTTACTATGTTTTTTATGCTTAAAAATATTTGGTTTAGTAAAGTTAATAAAAAATAAAATGATATTATAAAAATTATTCCTAGAAATTAAGTAATAATATAAATAAGCAAAATTATTTTATATTTTTATCATTCTTTGGTTTTAATGTATATACTATTATAAAAATATTTATAAACCTCTTTTTCTTTAAAAAAATATGAAAAAAATAAGTAAGATTTTTACATTATTACTTATATCATTATTTTTAATAACAATTTTAATTAATGTTGTAAGTGCTCAAACAGCAGAAGATAAAATAAAATCTTTTTTTTCTAATATTAATAAACAAACTTCTGGATTATCGAATGATGTTAAAACAGGAATTGCTAAAATTCTCCTTACTATATTAATCATATTATTAGTTTATTCTATAATCAGTTTTATTCCTATAATAAATACAAATCCTGGGATAGGAGGATTGATATCTGTAATAGTTGGAATATTATCTTTTATTTTTGTGAAACCAGAAGATATTCTTGGAATATTAGTAACTTACGAAGCAATGGGTGTTATTTTAACAACATTTTTTCCTCTTGTTATAATTATTATTTTTACAGTGAGATTAAGAGAAGCAAATGCGGTAATGGCTACTTTTGTTAATAAAATGATTATAGCTGGTTTTGCAGTTTATGTTGCTGTTAAATGGTTCACTCTTCCTGTTAATGCTGTAATGACATGGGTATATCCTATAACTCTTATTGTATCTATTATGTGGTTATTTTTAGAAAGATGGATTTATTGGAAAATTATTGGTTCTGCTTTATCAGGAAATACTGAAGAATTTAAAAAACAAACAATTGTTCTTAACGAAATGAAAATAAGAGAATTGCAAGAAAAACTTGATAAAGCAGTAACAGAAAAAGAAAGAGAAGAATTGCAGAAAAGAATAGATCAACTTAAAAAAAATAATAAAAAATTAAAAAAAAGTTAATAATATAAAATTTTAGATTTAAAACAAACTATCTCTATTATATATAATAAAATTAGTTTTTTATTTTCATTTAAAATTTTTATTTTCTTTTTTTGTTTTATTTCTATAAAAAAATTAATAAAATAATTTTAAATACTCTTTTTTCTTAATATATTAATGAAAAAATTTATAATTTTTATATTATTTTTCTTAGCTATTAATCTCATTTATGCTCAAAAAGAGATAAATGTTACAGAGGGGTTAAAGAAAAATTTATACATTGATACAAATAATATATCATCTGATATGTATAAAGCTTTACATAAAGAAATAAAACTTCCTTCTTCTGTTCAAGAAATTGTTAAAATTTTATTTGGATTAGAAGAAGAAAAAACAACTTTTGAAAATTTAATTATCTTATCTGTAATATGGATAGGATTTATAATTATTTTTTATATTATTATCCAATTTATATCTTTATTTGAAAATAAAAATTTAATAAGTTTTTTAATAGCAATTATAATAACATGCTTAGTATCTATAACAGGAATAATACAATTTAGTGCTTCTTTTTTTACTTCTTTATTAAGTTTTCTAGATTTTACAAAACTTTCTTATTTAAAATTTTTTTTTATAATACTTATTCTTTTTCTTATAATTTTTATTTTTTACTCTCTCTCTGAGATAATAAAAAATAGGATAGAAAAAGAAAAAATAAGGAGTATTGGAAGAGATATTGGAACAGAAACTGAAATAAATAAAAAGATAAGAAAGGCCAATAGTTTATAAAATAAATTTTATTTATTTTTTTGAATTTGAATTATATATCTTAAATAGACATTTTAAGAAATTAATCCTTTTCCTTCTTTTATTCCTTCAATAAATTGTTCATGTTTTTCTATTTTATTTTTATTTTCTTCTTCTTCCTCTTCCTTTTTTCTTTTTTTAGAATATTTATATATAATATCTGATAAAGTTATTATGGTAATACATATAATTATAATCAAGAAAAGATATAAAAATCTAATAAATTTATTTTCATTTTTAAATATCAATTTTCCTAACCAAACTATAATATTATAATAAAAGTTTAATTGTGCTATTAAGATAGAAAATAATAAAGAACCAATGTAAGGTAAAAATCTTATAAAATTTTTATTTTCTTCCCCTAAGAGAGGAATTGCTTTTAAAAGATTAACCATTGTAAAAAAGATAATTATCCATAAAATAATAATTCCAATAATAGTAAAGAAATATTCAACATTCCAATTTACTCCAAAAAATATTCTAAAAGTAGTATCTGGGATTGGTTTTTGCATAAAATTATCTGTAGCATTAATAAGTTTATTCTTAAGCAAGATATTTTTCCATTCTTTTTGTAAGTATTCCCATTTATTTTTTATTGTATCTGGGAATTGTTCTATTCTTTGCATATCTTCTTCTGAAAGGGGATAATCTGAAGGTAATTCGTTTTGTGCTTTAATAAAATTTAATTTAATAAAAAAAGCTATTAAAAGTAATAAAACTAAAGATAATCTTACAAAATTTTTCTTCATAATCTTATATAAGATTCAATATTTATAAATATTCTTTATTTATTTTTTTCTAATTTTAAAGGAATACTTTCTAATCTTAAAAAATTTAATTAAAATAAAGTTTTCTGTTGTGATTTCTTTTTTTCCTCATAATATCTTAATAAGGCATTATTTATTCTTTCTTCTGAAAAATCTCTGCTTAATAATATTTTTTTTATTTTATTTTCATCAAATTTAGGAAAAATAATTTCAAAATCTTTCACTTCTGGTTTATGAAATAATTGAAAGATCTCTTCCCAATCAAATTTTTTATCATCTGGCAATTTTTCAATGTCCTTCTTTAAATGATTAAATATTAAATAAGGTTGTTTATACTTTTTTACAATTTCTAAAGCTTTTTTTTGCCCTATTCCTCTAATTCCTCCGGGATTATAATCTGTTCCTACTAAAATTCCTAAACATATCAGCTGGTCAAGATTTATTTGTAAAGTGTTTAAAACATTTTCTAAAGAGATAATTTCTGGTGAAATATAGATAACTCCAGAAACAGTTTTTCTTGTTCTTGCTAATGTTAAATTTTGAATTAATCTTGGAGATTGAAATAACAAAGAATCATAATCTTGACTAGCAACAGCATAAACTTTCCCTATTTTGCATAAATAAGCTGCTTGTGATTCTCCTTCACTAGGTGCTTGAATTACAGCAATACTCATAGCTTCTAAAAGTTCTTTACTTTCTTCTATTATCTTCTCGTCGATTTTTACTAATTGTTGACTATATCTTCTCATTGCTTCATAATCTTCAGATAAAATTGCTTCTTCATATTTCTCTTTTGCAATTTCTTTTATTTCTTGTCTTTTTTCATTTGTTTTTCTTTTTAATTCGGGTGGTTTTCCATCAAAAACATAAACTAATTTTATCCCTTCTTGCAATAAATAGAGATTTCTATAAAACAATCCAGAAAGATGAGAAGTAATATTTCCTTTTTTATCCATTAAAGGTGTACCATCTTTTTGTCTTATCGTAGATAAAAATTGATATATTGCATTAAAAGCATCTACCGCAACTATTTTATTTTTCAAATCTTCAAAACCTATTGATTTTCTTGGAATTATATCAGATATATTTAAACCCATCCTTTTAAAAAGAAAAAGAAGTTAATAAATTTTTTCTATCCCCAAACACCTCTAATTGAGTAATAAGCATGAATTATCTTTTTCGGATCTAAACTATTTATCTCTTTTTTATTTTTTGGAAATTTATTTTTTAAATATTTTCTCATTTTTGAAATTCCTTCTTTTGTTTTAGGATTATAAAATTCAAAAAAAGTTTTATAATAAGGACCTCTTATTCCTCTAACTAATTCTTGATATATTCTTTCTTTAAATTTTACTTGTTTAGCAAAATCAAAGGCTTCAAAAAAATCTTCTGGGCATTCTTTTGGGATATTATATTCCGGATAATATGGATGTTTCTCATATTTTGAGATTTTTTTAATATTTTTTTTGTATCTTTTTTCTTCCTCTATCAAAGTTCCTAAATCATAAAGAAATTTATCTTCTAATTCAATTATTCCTAATTCATCACACAAAATTTTGTAAGTCAAAGGATCTTGATTAGAAATAGATTTTTTTCTTAAATCTTCTAATTTTTCATAATTTCTTGTAATGATAAATTTCTGTATTGCTTTTTCTAAATTTTGTTTCATTTTATTTCTATTTATATTTTTCCAAAAATTCGTCTAGAGATTTAATTTTAATGAATGGGTTAATAACACTAGCATTTTCCATTTTAAAAGCATATCCTTTATCATATGGAACAACTATCCACTTCCCACCATGACAACCCCATCCTAAAGATTTAATATACTCGTCTCTTTCCATTATTATTTCTTTTAGCTTTCCGTCATAAGAAATTTCTCCAATATCTGTTTTAGAGGGCCCTTCTTTTGCAATTTTTTCAAATTTTTCTATTAATGGTTTTAGTTGATAATTAAGTTGTTTTGTTTTATATATACATCCCCCTATGTAAAGAGTAAGAGCGAGGGAAGATCCAATCTTTAAAAAAGATTTAATTCTATTATTTTTTCTTTTTATACATTCTTTTATCATTTTATCTTTTATTTTCTTTATTTTCTATATATTTTAAACAATATAAACTACCAAGTAAAATAATATCCCCTTGACTTAAAGTTAATTTATTCTCAATTTTTTCTTTTTTTGATTCTCCTTTCTTTATTACATAAGTTCCAAAAAGGCTTCCCATATCATAAATTTCCCAGTTTCCATTATTAAATTTTAGGACAGCGTGTAATCTAGAAACATCTAAAATTCCATTTGGTACTTTTATATCACATTTTTCATTTCTTCCGATAGTATAAAAAGTATTATTATTATCTAATTCAAAAGATCTTTGAATTTCTGGAAGTTGATAAAATTTTTCGTTTTCTTCTCTTAAAATCCCTTCAATTAATTTTGATTTTTTCATAGTATATATAATTATATGGTATTTATAAATCTTTCGTTTTTGTTATTACTAATAAGAAATAACAAAAAATAAGCAACATTAATAAAATATATTTCTTTTTTAATCTGATATGAAAATTTCATTTATACCTTTAGATTATGATTATTTTGAATTTGAAAATAGAATTTATTTAAAAATTTTTGGAAAAAATGATGAAGGAAAAAATTGTTGTTTAATTGACGAATATGAGAATTTCTTTTATGTTTTATGTAAAAAACCTGAAGATTTATTAAAAAAAATAAAAAGCATAAAAGAAATAAAAAAAGCAGAAATAATCAAAAAAAATTTTCTGGGGAGGGAAGTTGAAGCAATAAAAGTATATTGTAATCTCAGAGAAATAGAAAATATAAAAGAAAAAATAAAAAAATTTGATAAAAATATTGAAACAAAAGAAAGAGATATTAATATTATAACTAAATATATAATTGAAAAAAAATTAAAACCTCTTTTTTGGTATGATATAGAAGTAGAATTTATTACAGAAAAAGATTTATTTGGAATTTTAAATTCTCTTAATGTAAATTTTGTTTTTAAAATAAAAAAAATATATAATAAAGAAAAAGAAAATATAAAAAAATTTTTTCCTAAAGTTTTATCTTTTGATATAGAGACGGATAATTTTGAAATTGGAAAGGGGGAAATATTAATGATATCTTTTGTTTCTGATAATATAAAAAAAGTTCTGACATGGAAACATGAAAGCAAAAAAGATTTTGTTGAATATTGTCGTAATGAAAAAGAAGTTATAGAAAAATTTCAAGATTATGTAAAAAAAATAGATCCTGATATAATAACCGGATATTTTTCAGATGGTTTTGACTTCCCTTACTTAAGAACAAGAGCTGAAAAATTAAAAATTAATTTTATATTATCTAGAGATAATTCGAAAGTTTTATTTTCCGGCAGAACAGAAAAGCACTCAAAAATAAAAGGAAGAATTCATGTAGATCTTTTAAAGTTTATAGAAACTTATTATTCTCAATATTTGCAATCAGAAACTTTGTCTTTGAATGAAGTTTCTTCTGAACTTTTAGGAGAGAAAAAATTAAATTTTGATAAAAAAAATAATATAAATGAAAAAAAATTAAAAAAAGAAGATTGGGAAGATTATTTTGATTATTGCTTGCAGGATTCTTTACTTACTTACAAATTATTCCAAAAATTATGGCCAGATATGCTAGAATTCACAAGAATAATTCATGAACCTTTATACAATATTAGTAGATTTGGAATATCTCAAGCGGTAGAAAATTATATTATTCATCATCTTTACAAATTTAATGAAATAGCAGAAAGAAAACCAATTAATGAAGAAATAGAAAAAAGGATTAAAAGAGAAAAATATGAGGGAGCTTTTGTTTTACAACCAAAACCAGGATTATATGAAAATATAGCTTTTTTTGATTTTACAAGCATGTATCCTTCTATTATAGTCTCTTTTAATTTATCTCTCTCTACTTTTCTAGAAAAAAAAGAAAAAGATTCTTATGAAATAGATTTAGAAAATAAAAAAGTTTATTTTTCAAAAAAGAAAGGATTTATGCCAAAACTTTTAGAAGATATAATAATATTAAGAAAAAAGTATAAAGAAGAATTAAAAAATAATCCAGATCCGATATTAAAAGCAAGAAGTAATGCATTCAAATTACTAGCAAATGCTTTTTATGGTTATAATGGTTTTTTTGGTGCTAGATACTATTGTGTAGAAGCTGCAGCAGCAGCTGCTGCTATAGCAAGAAAATTAATAAAAGAGGTTATAGAAAAAACTAATAAAGAAGGATATTCTATAATATATGCAGATACCGACGGATTTGCTTTTTCATTAAATAACAAAAATAAAAAAGAAACTCTCATTTTTTTAGAAAAACTTAACAAAGACTTACCTGGAATTATGGAATTAGAATTAGAAGATTTTTATAAACGAGGAATATGGGTAACAAAAAGAACACATGATTTTGGAGCAAAGAAAAAATATGCTTTAATAAATTATGAAGGAAAATTAAAAATCCGCGGCTTTGAAACAGTTAGAAGAGATTGGTGTGAATTAGCAAGAGAGGTTCAAAATAATGTGTTAAGAATGATTTTACTAGAAGGAAATGAAAAAAATGCATTAAAATATGTTCAAGAAATAATAAAAAAACTGAAAAGAAGAGAAGTAGAAAAAAATAAACTTTTAATAAAAACACAATTAAAAAAACCATTATCAGAATATAAATCAGAATCTCCTCATGTCACAATAGCAAAAAAAATGGAAAAATTAGGAATTCCTGTAAATGTTGGAATGTTAATAATGTACTATATAGGAGAAACCATCAAAAATGAAAAAAAAGTACTAATAAGAGAAAGGGCAAAATTACCGCAAGAAGATTATAATTATGATATAAATTATTATGTTAATCATCAAATTATTCCAGCAGTAGAGAATATATTTGAAATTTTTAATATAAATGTAAAAGAAATATTCAAAGAAATTCTAGATGGAAAAAAACAAAAAAAATTATTAGATTATTAAAATTATAAAAAAATTTATAAAGATAATAATCTTATAATAAATAACAAAAAATGAAAAAAAAGGTTATATTTAGGATATTTTTTTTATTAGCTTTAATAATTTCTCTTAGTTTTATACTATTTTTAAAGAATGGTCAGAAAGAAGGTTATCAAACAGGAAAAGCAATTTTTAGTAAAGATCTAATAAAAAGAATAAAAGAATCTTCAAAAAATAATTCTTTAATTGATTATAATAAAAGTTATACAATAAATAAGTCTCAAGAGAAATTTGATAGATTAAATGAATCTAAAGAGAAAATTGAAAATAGAGAAGGAATTATAGAATATACTAGATTAATTGGTTTTAACGATAGTAATAATATAAATATTTCTAAAATATTATTTAAAAGATGGAACGAATATAATGAGATTATGTTCTTAATTGAGAGGGATGAAGATTATTGTTCTCCTAAGTTATGCTTAGAAGAAGGAATTAATGTTTGCGGGTATTTAGATGATGGATGTGGAGGGACTATAAACTGTGGAAGTTGCCAATCAGATTACGAATGTAATAATAATAAATGCCTCCCAAAGAATATGACTAATATATATTCTTTAAGATGTGAAAAAGAATATGAAGGATACAAAATCGAGTATAAATCAGAATGCTCAGAAAGACCAAGATGTAATATAACTTTTTTAGATAAGGTACATGGTGGAGCTGAGAGGGACAAAGTTATAAAAAAAGAAAAATGCGAAGATAATACAACTTTAAACATTATTGAATCAATACCTTCTGGAGCAAAAAGAATAGAGGACTGTTCTTACATAAATAGTCCCGGGGTTTATTATCTAAGAAAAGATATAATTAATGCTACAGGATATTTTAATTCTCGTGGTAATTATACTAGAGGGATTACTTCTGGGTGTATATATATTAATGGACAAAATATAATTTTAGATTGTGATAATTATATGATTGAAGGAGAATACTCTCCCACTGATGAAATGTATAAAGTCGGACTTTTTATTGAAAATTCAAGGAATGTAAAGGTAAAGAATTGTATTATTTCTGGTTGGAATAATATAGGGTTGAAAATTAAAGATTCAAAAGATATTGTAATAGAAAATACAAAATTAATAAATAATTTAGATGCCATATCTATTTATACACAAAATACTTATAATCTAAAATTAGATAATATAGATATTAAAAAAAGCAAAAATGCAATAAGAACTTATCAAGGAGAAAATATAACTTTGAATAATTCTAGATTAATTGATAATTTTAATGGTGTTTTTTCTCAATTAACTAAGAATTTAGGAATAGAAAACTCTATAATAAAAAATAATTATATAAGTAATATTATTATAATGAATCAAAATGAGCTGGAATGTAAGAATAGTTATTTAAAAAACGTTTTTGGAGACAAAAACGAACCTTCTTTTTTATATAATAACTATAGAGGTAAATTTCAAAATAAATCATTTAGCGATCTTATTATATGTGGCGCAAAGGAATCTTCTTTTGAGAATATAAACATATCTAGAAGTTTAGTAGTAACTGCAACTAAAAATTCAGATTTTAAAAAAATTAATTCAAAGGATTTAACGATTTTTTATTCAAAAGATAATATTTTTAGCGATATGAATATTAACAGATTCAAAAATATTATAATAATAATAGAGAATAGGTCAGATATTACAAATAGAAGTTCAAAATATTACTATCCTCCACAAATAGAAGAAATTTATTCTGGAACACCTACCGCTGTAAATATTCAGTATTATTCTAAAAATAATACTATAGAAAAAAGCTTTATTTACGGTTCAATTTTTCTTCATGCTAGTGAAGAGAGTATAATAAAAAATAACAAAATAAAGGGATATTATAAAGGATATCCGTCTTCTATTTATTCTACTTACTTTAAAGATTTTGTCTCAGAAAAAGGAATATATTTTATTTTAGATTTAGGGAATAATTTAATAGAAGGAAATGAGATATATGGATTTATTTATAATGGAATAGATTTTAATACAGATATTTTTTCTACTAAAGGAGGGAATATAATAAAAAACAATACAATTCATAGTAATATTAAAAATTCTGCTCTTGGATTGATAAATGTATGGACTGCTGGGATTAAAGAAATTTCTTCAAATAAAGTTTATAGTAATGTATCTTCTTGTATAAATTTACCTTGGAGATTTTGGTGTTCTTCTAAAAGTCATAATATGTTGGTTTATAATAATTTATTCAATTGTAATGAATCAATTAAAGTTAAAGATGGAAGTGGGACTAGCTATGGTATGATTACTGGAGATGGGAAAAATTTAGAAGTTTGCTATACTCTTCTAAATATAAACAAAATTTCTGGAAAAAATATAAGAGGAGGAAATTATCTTGGAGGAAATTACTGGGCAAAACCAGATGGAACTGGATTCAGCCAAAAATGTCCTGATAATAATAGGGATGGAATCTGTGATAGCGAATTTAATTTATGGACTTATGGGGGATACTCTTTCGGAGATAAACTTCCATTAAAATAATTATTTTAATATTCTTTTAATAATTTTCACAAAATAATTCATAATAAGATTGAGGATGTTTACAAGCTGGACATTCTTTAGGAGCTTCTTTTCCTTCATAAATATAGCCACAATTTCTACATTTCCATTTCATAATTTTTTCTTTTTTGAAAACTTCTTTTTTCTTTACATTTTCTAATAATTTTCTATATCTTTTTTCATGTTGTTTTTCTACTTCTGCTATTTCTCTAAAAGAATTTGCTATTTCTTTGAATCCTTCTTTTCTTGCTGTTTTTTCAAATTTAGGATATAAATCAAAATATTCTTCTTTTTCTCCTTCTGCTGCAGCAAATAAATTTTCTTCTGTTGTTCCTATTTTTCCAGCAGGGTAACTTGCCGTAATTTCAACTTTATTATTTATTTCATTTAAATATTTAAAGAAAACTTTTGCATGCTCTTTTTCATTATCTGCTGTTTCTAAGAAAATTGCTGAAATTTGTTCATAACCTTCTTTTTTTGCAACAGAAGCAAAATAAGTATATCTATTTCTTGCCTGACTTTCTCCAGCAAATGCCTTCAAAAGATTTTTTTCTGTTTCGCTTCCTTTTAATTTCATTCTTCTTATATTAGAAGAGACGAATTTATAAATATATTCTTCTATATCTTCTTTATGTATTTTCCAAAACCTCTGTTTAAAGAAAGAATGAAAAAATTATTATACAATGAAGAAGATTATAAAAACTATTTTTCTATACTAAAATCTCCACCAAAAAATATAATAAGATGTAATACAATAAGAATATCTCCAGAAGAATTAAAAAATAAATTAGAAAAAAAAGGATGGATTGTAATTCAACCTTATAAGAAATATCCTTATATTATGATTATTGAAAATAAATTAAAACCTGGAGAATTGGGTAAAAGTGAAGAACATTTAGATGGCTTATATTATATTCAAGAACTAAGCAGCATGATGGCTTCTATTGCTTTATCTCCAAAAGAAAATGATATTGTTTTAGATTTATGTTCTGCTCCTGGAAGCAAAACAACTCATTTAAGTATGATAATGAATAATAAAGGAACTATAATAGCAAATGATAATGATAAAAAAAGAATAATTATATTAAAAGAAAATTTACAAAGGTGTTTTTGTACAAATGTTATTGTAACAAGAAATGATGCTATTCAATTATGTAATAAATTAAAAAATAAAAACATAGAAATAAATAAGATTCTTTTGGATGCTCCTTGTTCCGGAGAGGGAACTTTAAGAACAGATAACAAAACATTTTTATTATGGAATATAAAAATGATAAAAAAATTTTCTTCTTTACAAAAAAAAATGATAGCTTCCGCTTTATCATTATTAAAATCGAATTGCGAATTGATTTATTCTACATGCACTCATGCTCCAGAAGAAAACGAAGAAGTTATAGATTTTGCTTTAAAAAATTTTGATGTTGATTTGATAAGAATAGATTTGCCAATAAAAACTAGAGAAGGAATTACAGAATGGTATACAAAAAAATATGATAAAAGAGTTAAATTATGTAATAGAATATATCCTCATGACAATAATACAGAAGGATTTTTTATTGCCAAACTGAAGAAAAAATGACAAAAATAAGTTTCCTTAACAAAAAACAAAAAAAAGAGATTTTAAGAAATATTTTCATAGAAAATTTTCAAAATTTTGAAAATTCTAGATTTATTAAAATTAATAAAAAAATATATATTTATACAGGAAATTTAAATACTAATCAAATTTTAGAATTATCAAAAATAGCAAGAATAGAATCGATAGGGATTTTTTTATTTGAAATAAAATGATAAAAAAAGAAGAATTAGAACATTACAGAAAAGCTGGTCAAATAGCAAAGAAAATAAAAGAATATTGTAAAGACATAATTAGAAAAGATATGCTTCTTATAGATATAGCAGAAAAAATTGAAAATAAAATTATAGAATTAGGTGCAAAACCTGCTTTTCCAGTAGATTTAAGCATAAATGAAATTGCTGCTCATTACTCTCCCTTACCAAATGAAAAAGAAATTGCTAAAGGTTTATTAAAAATAGACATAGGGATTAGTATTAATGGCTATATAGTTGATACTGCAATAGCATTAGATTTAGAAAACAACGAAATTAATAAAAAATTAATAAAATCTTCAGAAATTGCTTTAAATGAAGCAATAAAAGTAATAAAAAAAGATATAGAGATTAGAGAAATTGGAAAAATAATTTCAGAAAAAATAAAAGAATTTGGATTTTCTCCTATTATTAATTTAGCTGGACATGAAATAAAACATTATTTAATTCATGCAGGAATTACTATACCAAATTATGATAATAATAACAAGAATAAATTAAAAGAAGGCATATATGCAATAGAACCTTTTTCTACTACCGGAGAAGGTAGGATTTATGAAAGTAAAGGAAGTGGTATTTACAGTTTAATTAATTTAAAATCTGTAAGGAGTAAAGAAGAAAAAGAAATTTTATCTTATATAGAAAAAGAGTATAAAACTCTTCCATTTTCTTCAAGATGGATAGTAAAAAAATTTGGAAATAAATCTTTAGTTATTTTGAAATTTTTAGAATCTCAAGGAATAATAAAAGAATATCCTATATTAATAGAAAAATCCCATAACATAGTTTCACAAGCTGAAAATACAATATATTTTGACGGAGAAAAAGTAGAAATACTAACTTAATTAATTCATTAATTTAATTAACATTTATCCTAAATACTGAGTTGGGCTTTCTAAAGCTGCTCTTGCAGATTTTAAATAATTCTCTTCTATTTTTCTATATTTTTCCATTGATTCTTTTGTTAAAGATGGTTTTATTTTCGCTAAAGCTTTTTCAAAATATTTTTTCTTAACTTCTTTTATATTTATATCATCTCTTAAGGCTAATAAAGCAGCTTCTCTACATACGGCTTCTAAATCAGCTCCAACATATCCTTCTGTTTTTTCTGCTATTTCTTCTAAATTTACATCTTTAGCAAGAGGCATTCCTCTTGTATGTATTTTAAGAATTTGTAATCTACCTTCTTTTAAAGGTGGAGTTACTAATAACAATCTATCAAATCTTCCTGGCCTCAACAAAGCAGGATCTAATATATCTGGTCTGTTTGTAGCACCAATTACAACAACTCCTCTTAATTCTTCTAAACCATCCATTTCTGCAAGTAATTGATTTAATACTTGATCATGAACTCTACTTCCAATGTCTAATCCTCTTCTCGCAGCTAGAGAATCTATTTCATCAAAAAATATAACACAAGGAGCAACTTGTCTTGCTCTTTCAAAAATTTTTCTTACACCTTCCTCACTTTTTCCAACCCACATACTTAATAATTCAGGACCTTTAACTAAAATAAAATTAGCTTCTGATTCATTTGCAACTGCTTTTGCTAATAATGTTTTACCCGTTCCTGGAGGTCCATAAAGTAATACTCCTTTTGGTGGTTCTATCCCCATTCTATCAAATATTTCTGGATGTTTAATAGGCCACTCTATAGCTTCTTTTAATTCTTGTTTTATATTATCTAATCCTCCAATATCATTCCATTTAACATTAGGAGTTTCTACCAAAACTTCTCTCATTGCACTCGGTCTTACATTTTTTAATGCTTCTTGAAAATCTTTTTTTGTTACTTCCATACTTTCTAAAATTTCTTTAGGAATTTTTTCTTCCTCCATCTTTATTTTTGGTAAAGTTCTTCTAAGAACAGCCATTGCTGCTTCTTTTGCCAGACTTGCTAAATCAGCTCCAACAAAACCGTGAGTTTTTTCTGCTATTTCTTCTAAATTTACATCTTTAGCAAGAGGCATTCCTCTTGTATGTATTTTAAGAATTTGTAATCTACCTTTTTTATCCGGAACATTAATTGCAATTTCTCTATCAAATCTTCCTGGTCTTCTTAAAGCAGGATCTATAGCATTTGGTCTGTTTGTTGCTCCGATAACTATAACTTTACCTCTACTTTTTAATCCGTCCATTAAAGTTAATAATTGAGAAACAACTCTTCTTTCTACTTCTCCTACAGTCTCTTCTCTTTTAGGAGCAATTGCATCTATTTCATCTATAAATATAATACTTGGAGCAGATTTTTCTGCTTCTTCAAATTTATCTCTTAAATTTTTTTCACTTTCTCCATAAAATTTACTCATAAGTTCTGGTCCATTTATTAAAATAAAATTAGCTTCTGATTCATTTGCAACTGCTTTTGCTAATAATGTTTTACCTGTTCCTGGAGGTCCATAAAGTAATACTCCTTTTGGTGGTTCTATCCCTAATTTTTCAAATATTTCTGGATGTTTTAATGGCAATTCTACCATCTCTCTTATTTTTTTTATTTCTTCTGTTAATCCTCCTATATCTTCGTAAGTAACATCTGGAACTTTTTCTTCACTAACTTCTACTGCTTTTGGATTTAATACAACTTCTGTATTCTCTGTTATTATTACTGGAACAGAAGGATTTGTACTTATAACAACAAATTTAATTTGAGAAATACCTCCACTAAAACTTCTAAATCCCATATTCCCAAAAATCTCGTCTAAATTTCCAAAAATCTCGTCTAAATTTCCAAATTCCTCGCTTATTATATCTCTTCTTCTTTGAACTCCACCCAAAACAACAAGATCTCCTTTTGTAACAATTCTTCCTAATAATCCTTTTTTTAATAAATCTGGATCTGCTTGTACCATGATTCCTTTTTGAGCAGGAGCAATAACAACTTTTTTAGCTTCTTTTATATCTGCTTTTGAAACACTAACTAATTCTCCTATCCCTGTTTTAGCATTTTTTCTTATTATTCCATCTATCCTTATTATATTTTCTCCTATATCTGCAGGATAAGCTCTATCAACAATAGCAAAAGTTTCTCTTCCTCCTTTTATAGAAATAACATCTCCTCTATTTACTCCTAATTTTTTCATAATACTAGAGTCAATTCTAGCGATTCCTTTATATGCGTCATCTTGTAATGCTTCTACAACTTTAAGTTTTACTTCTTCTTTTGCCATTTTTATTCTTTAGATTCAATTATTTTTATTTTATTTTTTTCAGGATGTGCAGAATCATAAAATTGTTTAGCATGAAAAATTTTTCCATTCTTCTCTATTTTTATTTCTCTTGATTTAATTATTCTTTTATTTTCTTTAGGAATATTACCAAAAAATAAACTTAATCTTTTTGTATTTTCAAAAGATAACCTTACAACATTATTTATAATTTTTTCTTGTTCTTTTATAAATTCAACAATCTCTTTAGGTATACTTATTGCATAACTATTTCCAACCATTCTTAATTTTACATCAAATTGCTTACTTTTTAATTGAGAAAATTTTTTATATTCTTCTAAATCAGAAGGATGTATTATTTTTTCCTTACATTTTTCACAATATAAAATCCTTAAAGGAAACCCTTCTTTTTCCATTACCATCTTTTTCATTTTTTTATTACATTGTTTACACAAAACAATATTATCAAATATATCTGCCATTTTATTTTGTATATTTATTTAATATATACTTATATGTATATACATACTTTATAAATTTTTCGGTTTTAAAAAAATAATAAGATTTATATATAAAGCTAAATAAAAATGAAAATGAAAAATATAAAAATAAAAATTATAGAATTTTGGAACGACGATTCTTTAAAATCTTGGTTAATTTTTCTTTTTATAATTCTTCCTTTAACTTTTTTATTTATAAAATTTATATTTTTTCCTCTTATAAATCTAATTTCCGGATGTGATAAAACTTTAGTAGTAATAGAAAGCGGAAGTATGCATCATGATAATTTAATAGGAAATTTATTTTATATGCAATATGCATTTGACAATTATTGGGAAAAAGCAAAAAATTGGTACTTACAAAACAATATAACTAAAGAAAAATTTAAAGAATTTCCTTTTAGAACTGGAATGGAAATAGGAGATATAATAGTTTTAACAAAAAGAGGGAAAATAAAAGTAGGAGATGTAATTGTTTTTGAAGCAAATCAAAAAAGACCTATAATTCATAGAGTAATCTCCATAAAAGAAGAAAATGGAAAAATAATTTATTCTACAAAGGGTGACGCTAATCCTTCTCAATTACCTTTTGAAGAAAAAATAGAAGAAGAACAAATAGTAGGAAAAGCCATAATTAAAATCCCTTTAATAGGTTATCCTCGTGTCTTCGCGGCAAAAATAATAGGAGAATAAATAAAAAAATAGTAAAATTTAAATATACAATAACTATAAAAGAAAAATGGAATTTTGTAAAAAATGTGGGTCTGTTTTATTAAAGACAGATTCGGGTTATAAATGTGCTAGATGTGGTAAGAAAGTAAAAGAAAAAATTAAAATAGAAGTATCAGAAAAAATTGAAGGAGCTAAAAAGATAGGCATAATAAAAGAAAAAGATACTGATGTTTTTCCTACTGTTTCTGCAGTCTGCAGTAAATGCGGAAATAAAGAAGCTTACTTCTGGACAGCTCAAACTCGCGCAAGTGATGAAGCAGAAACAAGATTTTTCAAATGCAAAAAATGTAATTATACTTGGAGGGAATACACTTAAATTAATAACTTACAATGATATTTATTATATTAAAAATATTTTATTTTTAAGAAAATTATAAAAATGGTTCCGAGGGGATTCGAACCCCTGACACCCGCATTAAGAGTGCGGTGCTCTAACCAGACTGAGCTACGGAACCTTATTTTATATAAAAAAAGATAATTTTAAATTTTTTTTGTTTATTAATAATTTTTAAGATATTTTATAAATTTCTATAAAAGAATAAAGAACGAATCTTCAATTATCAATCATTATTTAAAAGTTTATTAGATAGTAAGTAAATATCTTAAGATTATTCTATTAATCTTTTTATATTTTCTATATTATTTGCAACTTCTTCTCCTTTTTTTGTTAATTTAATAATTTTTATTCTTCCTTTTTTCTCAAAGATAACAAGCCCCATTTTTTCCAATAGCTGCAAAATTTTTACAGCATGGCTATAAGTACAATCTACTTCTTTACTTAAAATAGATCCATATTTTGCTCTATTTCCTTTCTTCAAATTTATTAACATCATTGCTGGCTTAGATCTGAAAAAAACATCAAAATTATTTTTCATTTTTATTTATTTTTTAAATTAATTTTATATATTACTATAATCTATATATTAGACTAGTATATAAATCTTTCTATTTTTAGATTTTTTAGTAATTTTATAGTTACAACAATTTTTAAATATTTTCTTATTTTAAAGAAATCTTAAAAAATAAAAATATTTATATATTCTAAATAAATTTTCTAAATTGTATGAAAAGAAATATATTCATAGAAAGAATAAAAGAACCTCTAACAGAAAAAAAACCTATAGAGATAGTAGAAAGAAAAGGTATTGGGCATCCTGATACTATATGTGATGAGATATGTGAGAGAGTTTCTAGAAGATTGTGTAAGGAGTATATAAAAAAATTTGGGAAAATTTTACATCATAATATTGATAAAGCTTTATTAGTTGCAGGAAAAAGTATTCCTAAATTTAAAGGCGGCAAGATTATAAAAAAAATAAGAATAATAATATGTGGAAGAGCTACAACCAGAGTAGGAAAAACTAAAATTAATATTAAGAATATTGTAAAAGAAGAAGCAAAAAATTATTTAAAAAATTTTCATGCTTTAAAAGAAAAAGATTATAAAATAGAATGTGCAATAGAAGAAGGCTCTGATAATTTAAAAGAAGTTTTTTCTTCAGAAAAATTGAAAGCAAATGATACAAGCTTTGGAATTGGATATGCTCCTTACTCAAAACTAGAATCTATTGTTTTAAAAATAGCAAATTTTCTTAATTCTAAAAACACTATTAAAAAATATCCTTGGATTGGAGAAGACATTAAAGTTATGGGTTTAAAAAAAGATGGAAAATTAATTATAACATGTAGTATAGCATTTATAGACAAATATATTAATAACATAGAAGATTATTTTAATAAAAAAGAATTCTTAGGAAAAGAGTTATTAAAATTGTTTAAATGTGATGAGATAATAATAAATGCTTTAGATAAATCAGTAGAAAAAGCAAAATGTGAAAGTGATATTTATTTAACAACAACTGGATTATCAGCAGAGATGGGCGATGATGGTCAAGTAGGAAGAGGAAACAGAGTTAATGGATTAATAACAGCAGATAGATACATGTCTATGGAAGCTGCTGCTGGAAAAAATCCTACAAATCATGTAGGAAAAATATATAATGTTCTTGCTAATATAATAGCTTCTGATTTAGTATCAAAAAAATTAGTTAAAGAGTGTTATGTTAAAATTCTAAGTAGAATAGGCTCACCAATAGATGAGCCACAGATATTAGTAATACAAGTTAAAGAAAGATTTGTTAATTCTAGAAGAATAAAAAATATAGCTAATTATTGGCTAGATAATATACAAAGTGTAATTAACGGAATCATTAATGGAAAATTTAAGATATGCTGATTTTATAAGATTTTTAATTAAAGAGAATAAAAAAATATCATTAAGAGGGATTTAGCGAACTTTTCAAAGCTAATAAAGTTTATTCGATAAGTTCTTTATTATCTTTCAATTTAATAAAATCTTTTATAGAAAAATTTAAATATTATAATTTTATTTTTTTTATTATGAAAAATTATCATTCAAAAAATTTAATAATTTTATATGATAAAAGTTTTTCTTTCAATAAAAAGTTTTCTTTAATTTCATATTCGTGTAGTATTTGTTAAAGATTTGTTACATTTCTTAGATATAAATTTAAATAAAATATAAAATGATATTAACATTATATCATAACTATGAAGAAGATATAATTGATATAGAAGAAATTTCAAAATTTATAAAAGAAAAATATAATATTTCTTTAAAAATAAAACAATTTAAACCATTAAATAAATATATACAACCCTTTTCTGCTATAACAGAAATAAGAATTGAAGAAAATATTGGTAATGGAAAATTAGAAGAAATTTTAAGTTATATAGAAAGTAAAATAAGATAAATTTAAATAATGAAAAAATAATGAAAAAATATGTTAGACATAAAATTTATAAGAGAAAATCCTGAATTGGTGAAAGATAATATAAGAAAAAAATTTCAAGAGAATAAAATTCCTCTAGTTGATAAGTTATTAAAATTGGATAAAGAATGGCGTAAGATAAAATTGGATGCGGACTCTTTAAGAGCACAAAGAAATAAGATAAGTAAAGAAATAAATGAAGCAAAAAAAAGCAATAATAAAAAAAAGGTAGAACAGCTTTTAAAGATAGCAAAAGAATTACCTGAAAAAATAAAAATTTTAGAAGAAAAAGAAAAATTATTTGAAGAAGAAATAAAAAAAATTCTATTAGTTATTCCTAATATAATTTCAAAAGAAACCCCTTTAGGAAAAGATGCTTCTGAAAATAAAGAAATAAAAAAAGTTGGAAAAATACCTAAATTTGACTTTCCAGTTAAAAATCATGTTGAAATAGCCGAAAATCTAGATATAGTAGATTTTGAAGCTTCTGCTAAAGTTTCTGGAAATGGATTTTATTATCTTAAAGGAGAACTTGCTTTGTTGAATCAAGCTTTAATAAGATTTGCTATAGATTTTATGAGAAAAAAAGGATATCAATATATAGAAACTCCTTTAATGTTAAAAGAAGGGGCAATTTTTGCTTCTATGAATAAAGAGGCAATAGAACAATCTGTTTATTCTATTGTAGGAGAAGATTTACATTTGATAGGAACAGCAGAACAATCTTTATTAGCAATGCATGCAAACCAAACAATTCCAGAAGAAGAATTGCCAAAAAAATATTTTTCTTACTCTATGTGTTTCAGAAAGGAAGTAGGAAGTCATGGAATAAACGAAAAAGGTTTATGGAGAACTCATCAGTTTAATAAAGTTGAACAATTTATTTTTTGTAAGCCAGAAGATTCAGAAAAAATGTACCAAGAATTACTAGAAAATTCAGAAGAAATTTTGCAATTATTAGAATTGCCTTATAGAGTAGTAGAAATATGTTCTGGTGACTTATCAGATTGGAAATATAGAAGCGCAGATTTAGAAGTTTACAGACCAACAACAAAAGATTATGGAGAAGTCATGTCTTTAAGTAATTGTACAGATTATCAAGCAAGAAAACTTAATATAAAATGCGTTAATAGAAAGGGAGAAAGAAGAGTTTTACATACATTAAATGACACGGCTTTAGCTACATCAAGAATAATGGTAGCGATTCTTGAAAATTTTCAACAAAAAGACGGTTCTGTTAAAATTCCTAAAGTTTTATGGCCTTATACAGGATTTAAAGAAATAAAAAGAAAAAAATTATAAAATAAATTTTCCTTCTTATTGTAGAAATAATCATAAAGCAATATAAATATATATCAATCAATTTTTCCTTATTATTATATCTTTTATATTTGTTATTTTTATAATTTTATTAGAATTAAAATTTATTTTTATTAATAATAAAATCAATTACAAAATTTTTTTTAATTTTTTACATCTTATATTAATAATGTTTAAAAGGTTAGATGATTTATATTCATCAAAATAAGAATCAAAATAATAAGATAAGATGAAGTACAGAAAGGGAATTAGGTTGGTTGTTTATAAAAAAGAAAAAAATAGAATTCTTTATTTAGTTTTGAAAAGAAAACTTAGATGGAAAGGTTATGAATTAATTAAAGGTGGAAAAAAAGAAAAAGAAAATGATTTACAAGCGATAAAAAGAGAACTAAAAGAAGAAACAAATTTAACACCTTTAAAAATAAAAAAATTAAATCTAATTGATAAATTCATTTATCCAGATAAATATAAAAAAATATTTAAAAAAAATGGATTTATAGCAAGATGTTATTTAGTTGAGGTAGGAAGTAAAAAAATAAAATTAAGTAAAGAACATTCCTCTTACAAATGGCTTCCTTATATTAAAGCAAAAAATATTTTAAGTTATGATAATGCAAAAAAGATATTAAAAATAGCTAATAAAATTTTAAAATGAAAAAAGAAAAAAAAATAAAAATTTTAGCAGCGGGTGATATTCATGGAGGTTCTAAATTAGTAAAAAAACTGGCAGAAAAAGCAAAAAAAGAAGATGTCGATTTAATTATACTTACTGGTGATATTTTAGGTTTTATAGAAACAAAAAATATAATAAAACCTTTAAAAGATACTAATAAAAAAATTTTATTGATTCATGGAAATCATGAAGATATTGCAACAATAGATTTTTTATCAAATTTTTATAATGTAAAAAACTTACATGGTTATGCTTTAAAATATAAAAATGTTGGAATAATTGGTGCTGGTGGTGCAGTAAATTTCAATACAACCGAAAAAGAATTATTTGAGACTTTAAAAAAAGCTAATAAGTATATTCAAAACTCAAAGAAAAAAATAATTGTAACCCACATGCATCCTGCCGGAAGTAAATCGGAATTTTCTGGATTCACTGGCAGTAAAGCAATAAGAAAAGCTATTGAAAAATTTCAACCAGATATATTAATTCATTCCCATATTCATGAAGCTGAGGGAATAGAAGGAAAAATAGGAAAAACTAAAATTATAAATGTTGGAAGAAAAGGAAAAATTATAGAAATATAAAAATTATCAAATGGAAAATAAAATTATAAGGAAACAAAAAAATTCTGAAGTAATACCAATAGATGTTTCTAATGTAAAACGTACAGTTGAAATTCCTATAAAAAAAATAAATATCGAAAAAGTTGAAAATTCCGAAAATAAAACTGCTGATGAAAAAAAAGAAGAAATAAAAAAAGATTATTATTTAATAATTACAGAAAAACCACAAGCTGCTCTAAAAATAGCTCTAGCCTTAGGAAAAGGAAAACAAAAAAAATTAAATTTTTTAGGAATCCCTTATTATGAATTGGTATATGACAATAAATTAATATTAGTTGCATCTGCAGCTGGTCATCTTTTTACTCTGGATCAAGAAAGAAAAGATTCTTCCTATCCAATTTTCGATATAAATTGGGTTCCTTCTTTTAAAAAAGAAAATGGCAAATGGACAAAAAATTATTATCAAACTCTAGCAAAATTATGTAAAAACGCTAAAGAAATAATAATCGCTACAGATTATGATATTGAAGGGGAAGTTATAGGATTAAACATAATAAGGGGGATAGCAAGAAGAGGAGACGCAAAAAGAATGAAATTTTCTACTCTAACTTCAGAAGAGTTAGAAGAATCTTACAATAAAATGATGAATACTATTGATTGGCCGCAAGCTATTGCAGGAGAAACTCGTCATTTTTTAGACTGGTATTATGGAATAAATTTATCAAGAGCTTTAATGAGTTCTATAAAAGCTGTTGGAAAATTTAAAATTATGTCTATAGGTAGAGTTCAAGGACCGGCTTTAAATTTGATAGTTGAAAGAGAAAAAGAGATAAGAAATTTTAATCCAACTCCTTATTGGCAAGTATACCTAGTAATAAATGAAGATAAAGAAAAGATAGAATTAAAATTAAATAAAAATATAACAAAAGAATCAGAACTTACTCTTTTTAAACATTTAAAAGGAAAAATAGTAAAAGTTAAAACAGAGGTAAAAGAACAAAAATTAAAACCTTTACCACCTTTTGATTTAACTTCCTTACAATTAGAAGCATACAAATTTTATGGGATAAATCCTAATGTTACTTTACAAATAGCACAAAACTTATATTTAAATGGTTTTATTTCTTATCCTAGAACTTCATCACAAAAAATCCCACCTTCTATAAAACCTAAAAAGATAATTGAAAAACTTTCTTCTATTTATAAAGAAACTATTTTATGTAATAGAGAAAAACCAATTGAAGGCAAGAAATCTGATCCTGCTCATCCTTCTATCTATCCAACCGGAGAGATTCCGCAAAATCTCTCTTCTGAAGAGAGAAAAATTTATGATCTGATAGTTAGAAGATTTTTATCCTGCTTTGCTTCAGACGCTTTAATAGAAAATAAAATAATAACAGCAATAATAGATAATTCAAAATTTTTGAAAAAAGGAGTAGAGATAAAAGAAAAAGGATGGTTAAATATATATAAATCAAGAATAAGCGAAAAAGAAATTCCTACGATAAATGGAGAATATAAAATTATAGATAGTAGAATAGAAGAAAAAATGACCAATCCTCCTAATAGGTATACTCCAGCTTCAATTATAGCGGAATTAGAAAAAAGAAATTTAGGAACAAAAGCGACTCGCGCATTAATAATTCAAACCTTATATGATAGAGGTTATATAAAAGGTCAAAATATAGAAGCAACAGAACTTGGAATTTCTTTAATTGAAACTTTAAAAAAATATTCTCCTATAATAATTGATGAAAAACTAACAAGAAAATTTGAAAAGGAAATAGAAAATATTTTAGAAAGTAAAAAAAATCTAAAGGAAAAACAAAAAAAAATAATAGAAGAAGCAAAAGAAGTAATAAAATCGATAGCGAATCAATTTAAAGAAAAAGAGAAAGAGATTGGACAAGAATTAAATGAAGCAGAAAGAAAAAGAAATGAAAAAGAAAAATTGGAAAATGAAATAATAGATTGTAAAAATTGTGGAAAGGGAAAATTAAGATTATTATACAATAAAAAATCAAAAAGATATTTTGTTGCTTGTAGCAATTATCCGGAATGCAAAATAACATTTACTCTTCCTAAAGGTTTAATAAAAAAGTCTCAAAATTTATGTGAAAAATGCAATTTACCTAAATTAATATTAATAAAGAAAAGAAAAAAACCTTGGGAATTTTGTTTTAACCCTCAATGCAAAAAAGAATCTTAAAATAATCCTCTTTTTTTTATTCCACTATCTGTTATAATAAAATTTAATTTTCTCTCTTTCAAATTTCTATGTTTTATTAATTTAGCTATTCTTTTACCATTCACATTACTTAACTCTATTAAACATTTACTCCAGTATTTTAAAATATCTCCTCCAACCATTTTTATTTCTGATTTTTTTCCTTTTTTAAAATCTTCTTCGCTAATAAAATCATGATATACCTGATTTGTTATGATTATAGCTATATTTTTTGTTCTGGCTATTTCTGCAAGTATTTTCATTTGTTTTGCAAGCTCTGCATTAATTTCTTGTACATTGTTACTATTCTGTTTTGCTTCTGCAAGATCTAATCTATAAAGCATGGTCATTCCATCAATTATTATCAAAGAAATTTTATTTTGATTTATTTCTTTTTCTAGTCTATTTATTATTTTAGATTGTTCCTTAAAATCCAGAACATGTAAGAGTAAAATATTTTTTAGAACCTCTTCATAATTATCAGGAACAAGTTGTTTTACTCTTTCTATAGAAAATCCTCCTTCAGTATCAATATAAATAACCTTATATCCCTTTTTTGCTTGGCTAACAGCAGCTAAAATACAGAAATTTGTTTTTCCAGTTCCGGCCTCTCCATAAATTGTCGTTATAACTCCTTTTTCATAACCTCCATATAACCATTTATTTAAATCATAACTTCCAGCAGATATCTTATTTTCTTTGTTCATAATTTAAATAAGAAAAAAGAGTTAAAAAGCATTTATATAATAGATTTTATATTATTAATTTAAATAAAAAATTACTGAATGAATTACTTAATGTTTCCAGTTTTTTAATTATTTAAAATGATATTTTCATTATTTATTCACTAAAAATTTGTGCTTGAAATTTATAAAGTTCAAAACCTTTTTGTTGCCACGTTCCTTTTGGCAAACCCGCTTTATCACATAAAGCTTCTAAAAATTCTATCTTGTTTAGGTTTAATTCTTTTGCAACTTGCGGCAGCAGTAATGCACTTCGTGTTAAATATTTGCACATTAATCCGTCCTTTCCTATAACTATTTCTTTTAAACTATTAACTTTAGTCGGTTTTGTTAGAATAGATATTTCTATTTTGATTTTATCTAACTCGTCTTTTGTTACAGGTAGAAACCTAGGATCATTAAAAGCTGCTTCTTTTGCAGCTTCATAAACATTTTTATAGAGATAATTTGTAGCGTAAGGAAAACCTATACATCCTCTTAACTTTCCATTCTTTTTTAACGTTACAAAAATCCCTCTAAATTCCCGAAAAAGTTTATTTTTTTCTATTTCTAATAGAAGAGTAGGTTTGTTTATATTCAATTCTTCTTCTATTGCTTGTCGTGCTAGTTGTAATAATTTTTTTTGTTCTTCTAAATTGTATATCTTTTCTTCCATCTCATTTTATTGATTTTTTAAATTCATCTAATACCTTATCTAAATCTTTTTCTATTTTCTCTTTCGCATCTAATAAAGCTTTTTTGGCACTTTTATTAGAAGTTTTTATCTTCAAAATAGGATTTTTTGTTGGATGTTCTTTTCTCCATGCAACAAAATCTACATTATCGTCTTTTGCCAAATAAACTCTTAGAATTTCCGCAATTGTTGTATTGTCTAATTCCAATTCAATTTCATTTTTTTCTTCCTTTAAATAATTAACTTTCATCTTAAATTTTAGAGAATTAACACATTTTTAAATATAACGATTATTATAAATTTAGTAAATTATCTTCTAAAATATCTACAGGTACTTTTTCATCTTAAATATTTTTATATTATTTATAAGATTATTATTTCTGTTCTTCTTTAATTGTTGTTTTCAATTTTTTCGTAGGTATTTCTTTTTTTGAATTTCTTTTTTATCCTTGAAAAAAAGCTTTCTCTCTTTTTTTTCGGTTCTATTTCTTTTGAACTTTCTTCAAGAATTTCTTTTTTTAGATCTAATATCTCCTTATCTTCTTCTTTTTCTTCCTTTTTCTTTTTTTCTTTTAACTCTTTATTTCTTCTCCAGATTATATCATTAATTTCCTTTAAGCTTAAATCTTTTTCTGATTTCTTTATTAAATCATGCTTTGTTTTTTCTTTCATTTCTTTTTCTAATGATTCTTCTCTTTTTATACTATTTTCTTTTTCTATTATTTCTTTCATTTTTTTCATTTTTTGTAAATCTCCTATTGTCAAGTTTTTTATTTTATCTTTATCTAATTTCAAGATATAAGAACCTTTTGGAATTTCTTTCTTTATTTCTATAGTTGGAGAAAAACTAATTTCTTCTTCAGAATAACTCCATTCTTCTCTTATCATCAGAGGCTTTTTTTCCATATAGATTTCTTTTTTGCTATCTATTCTTTCTATTTCTTCTTTTTTTTCTCCTGTCCAATATTTTTTTGAGGTTATTTCTTCATAATTTTTAGGTTTTCTTAATTTTTCTAAAGTGATTTCTTTACTAATAAAATTTTCTGCTTTTTTTTCTATTGGTTTTCCTTGCAATTTAGCCATCCTTACTAATCTCTCATAAACTGTATATGGTTTTTCACTTTCTTTTATTTGATTTTCATTTGGCCTTTTTACAACAGGTAAATTTTCTCTTTTAGAACATATATAACAACATTTTATTATCTCTTTTCCATAAATAACATCTAAAAATTCTTCATCTTTTTTTCCACAAAAATAACATTCTTTCATTTTAAAAAATAATAAATTACATATTTAAATATTATTATTTTTTTATATTTAAAATTTATCCTTTTTCTTTAATTCATTTTGTACTACTTCTTCCAATTCTTGTAAATTAATCATCTCAGTTACTTTTATTTTTTCGTTTATAAGTATAGTTGGTAGCTCTGTTATATTATATCTATCGAGCAGAATATCTACACTTGTTAAATTATTATCACCTGCAATAGGAATTAAGATTATCTTATCACCATATTTTTGTTTTAATTCTTCTAATAGTTTAGAATAAACATTTTGTTTTGCTCTTTGATCAACAGACGGATTATTATAGTCATATAAATAAACTATGTTTATGTAGCTAGAATTACATTTTTCTTTTATTCTTGCACTATTTAACCAAAATAATGTTCTTAAAAAATCAAATTTCCTATGTTCTAATTTAATAATATCTGAAATTTTACTAGATTGTTCATATTTTGAAAGTAATTTTGCATCTTCATATATTTTATCTAAAAAGAAAATATTTTTTTCTTCATAAAAATTACAGTTATCTATTTCAAAATAGTTAAGTAATTGGGATTGAAGATTTATATCATTCATATTTATTTCTGAAATTAAATATAACTTATAAGCAGAAGTATTTCTAATATTTTCTATAGTAAAACCAATAAAAATTCCAATTAAAAAAACCATAATTGCAAATAAGAAAGCATATAAAAAAACTATTTTTTCATTTTTTACCATTTTATATCTTTTTTTATTATTTTATAAAATGAAACAAGTAAAACTGTTGGATATATTGATAGATATAAACATAAGTAGATAAGAAGGTTAAAAAAGCTTTTCTTTATACCAGGATTAATAACCCTTAAACCTATTAGAGTGAAATATAGGCCTAAAAGAAAAACAATAATTCCAAAAAAGTTTAGAACAGTAACTGTTATGTAAATATCATTCATAGTTAATATAGGTACAGAAGAAACTTTACTTAAATAAGTTATTTTATAAATTAATATTAACTTTCTAATCAACAAATAAAAAAAAACACTTAATCCGAACAAACCTAAAAACATAGATATACTAAACAAAGGAATAATAAAATATCCTAAACTCCCTCTTTTAAGAAGATATCCTTTATATTTAATTAAAGTCTGAATTCCTCCAATATCCCATCTTATTCTTTGTCTCCACCATCTTTTCATATTATTTGGGACAATTGTATATGTTCCTGCTGCCAAACACATCTTAATTTTGTATCCATTTTTTATAAGTCTCCAAGTTATTTCTACATCTTCTGTTATATTTTTTGTGTCAAATCCCCCTACTTTAATTAGAGCAGATTTTCTATACATACTTAAAGCACCTGGAGTTACCCAAATTCCATCTACAAATTCTAATAGCTTTCTAGAAAATGCTATCATAGCATATTCTGCAGCTTGTAATCTCTCTAATAATTTCTCTTTATTTTTTACTAAAATTCTTCCTGTTACACTTGCCACTTTTTTATCATCAAAAAGACCTACCATTTTTCTTATAGCATCTTCACAGATGTAACTATCAGCATCTAATATTAACACTAATTCTCCTTTCGCTATTTTTATTGCTTGATTTAAAGAATCTGCTTTTCCAGAATTTTTTTTATCTAAAAGTTTAACTAATTTTTCTTTTTTTATAATATTCTCTACTATTTTTTTTGTATTGTCTGTTGAACCATCGTTAATTACTATAATTTCTTTTATATTATCATAATCGGATTTTAATACATGCTTAAGTGTTTCTTCTATAGAATCTTCTTCATTATAAGCTGGTATTAAAACAGAAACACTATATCTTTTGTTAGATTTCGGATAAAAAAACATTTTTTCTTTGTTCCTAATATAAAGGATTATAAAAAAAAAGAAAAAATATAAAGAGATAAACATATAGGTTAAGTATATTTTTGGTAAAATTTCCATTTTATTATTCCTTTTTTATTTCTTTAATTTCTCTAATCTCTCCTTCTCCAACATCGTTAGGATTTATTGAAAAATAATTATAAAATTCTTCATTTAAACTTAATTCTAATGTATGGCCTAATTTTTTTGATTTTATTAAATTTAATTGCAAAAATTTTTTTATATGATCATATGCTTTATTTCCTCTTATTTTTACTACTACACTTTGCTTTATTGGTTGTTTATATGCTATTAAAGCTAAAGTTGCTTGCTCAGCTTTACTAAATTCAGAACTTCCTGAAACAAGTTTTTCTGTTATTTTTTGGTATTCCTGCTTAACATCCATCTTCCATAAATCATTTCTCTGTAAAATAATTATTGCTCTATCCTCTTTTTCATATTCTTCTTTTAATTTCGCCAAAAGAATCTTTAAAAGAATTGGATTAATATTCGTTAACATAACTAATTCTTGAATACTTAACCATCTGGCTGAAACAAACAAAGCTGCTTCTAATTTCCTTAAATACTCTTTTTCTCTAATTTCATCAATTTCTATTTTTCCTTTTTCAATTTCTTTCTTTGCTTCTTCTTTTGTTGATTCTTCTTTTTCTTTTTTCTTTTCTTCCATTTTTATTATTTTTATTGTATATCGAATCTTAAAATAGCTCCATAACCTTTAGTTAGATTATAAAATTGTTCTCCTTCTTCTGTTTCTGTTGATATTATTTCAATTTTAGCGGATATAGATTCTGCTTTTTTTTGCATTTCTATTATTTCTTCTTTTTTTAATTTTTTACTTAATAGTAAAGTGTCTACAGCTCCATAATTAATTGCTTTATATATATTTTCTTTTCCATAAATAGCTTTTTTTCCTTTTCCTATCATTTCAAAAAAAGATTCTACCAATTTTTTTTCTTTTGTTATCTCTTGTTCTGCAATAACATCTTTACTTGATTCTACTAATAATTCTATTCCATGTTCATCAGCATAACCTAAATCTTTAACAGCAATTATCTTTTCTTTTAAGGAAGTGATTAACTGGCCTTCTTTTAAAAAATCTTCCTTAGTTGGAATAGGGCCACCGATCATAATTCCTTTTAAATTAGGTATGTTGAGATAAAGCTCTTTCATTGTATCTGCTATTCTTCTAAAAAATTCTTTTGCTAAACCTTCTGTTATTCTATGAAATCTTTGAGCAGATTGGCCGCCTGCTCTTATCTTACTTGGAACACCAGAGGTTATCTTTCTTAATATTTTTATTTGTTTTCCTTCTAATAAACCAAAAGTTGCTTCTTTTCTATCTAGAACAACTAAACCATAAACCTCTTTTGCTTCTAACATTTCTTTTAATGGCTGGATAACAAATTCTTTATCACACCTATACAATCTTACTTTTAATGGCTGTGGAGGTTCTATAGCCCATAGTTTAATATTATTTTGACCTTCTGTTTCAGAAATATTCCCACAATAAATAGCTAATCCATTATCGGGTGTTTTTTTATATAATTTTAATTCTCTTATTATACTTTCTAATGCATCTATAACATTTTTCCTTGTTGTTTTACTTTTTATATTATCTGCTGTAGATTTTTCTGCTTCTAATTGATCTGCAACAATATGTATATTTGCTCCTGCTGGTATCAAAACAGAAATAAGTTCTGTATGTCTTCCTTTAATTTTATTTAATTCTTCTAAGATTGATTCAAGTTCGTATAAAGATATTGACATGTTTTGAAATAGTTAATTATATTTATAAATTTAGTTAAAGAAATTCTACCTTGAATTTTCCTTCTTTTATTTCTTTAGCATTAACTACTGCTTTAAAATCATTAAAACAATTTTCAATTAATTTTTTGTCTTCTTTTGGTAAAGTTAAGATAATTTCTGCTTTTACAGATTTCTTAGCTAAACTTTTTTCTTGCCTTATTTTACTTATAATTTCCAATATTTTATCAAAATTTTCTTCATCATTTTTATTACCTTTTATTTTTATTTTTTTAGGCCATTTAGTTATATGTATTGATTTTTCTTTTTCATATTTTTTAAAATATTTTTGATAAATATATTCTGTAACAAATGGTGTTATAGGAGCCATTATTTTTATTATTGTTAATAATCCATTATATAAAGAAAAATAAGCGGATTCTTTTTCATGTTTTGTCCCATTATAAATTCTATATTTAACTATTTCTAAATAATTATCACAAAAAACTCTCCAAAAAAAATTTTCTGTTAATAATTTTACTTGAGAATAACTATAATTTTCAAAATTTTTTGTTGTTTTTTCTATTAACAAATTTAATTTGTTTAGGAATAATCTATCTATATAATTTAATTCTTTTGGTTTTTTTATATATTTTAGATTCATAAAAACAAATTTGCTTGCATTTATTATTTTTTTAATAAATTTCATTCCTGCAACTAAATCTTTTTCTTGATATTCTACATCTTCCCCTAATTTAGAAGAAGCCGCCCAAAATCTTAAAGCATCTGCACAATATTTTTTTAAAACATCTTCAGGTTCAACAATATTTCCTTTACTTTTAGACATTTTCTCTCTTCCTAATGTAACAAAACCAGATATAATTACATCTCTAAATGGTTTTTTATTATAATGCAGATGACTTTTTACAACTGTATTAAAAAGCCAAAAAGTTATTATTTCTGATGCCTGTGGCCTTAAAGACATTGGAAATAATTTATCTTCTATTTCTTTTGGCATTTTTTCTACTGCTAATCTAGGAGTTAAAGAAGATGTAAACCATGTATCTAAAACATCTTTTTCTGGTTCAAAATCAGAAGAATTACATTTAATACATCTCTTTTTCGGTTTTGATTTTAATGGATCTACAGGTAAATCTTTTTCTTCTGCTAAAATAATTTCATTACAATTTTTACAATACCATATAGGAAAAGGAACACCAAAAAATCTTTGTCTTGATATAAGCCAGTCCCATTGCAAACCTTTTATCCAATTAATATATCTATTAATCATAAAGTCGGGATACCATTTTAATTCTTTTCCCCATTTTATCATTTCATTTTTCAAATCAAGATACTTGACAAACCATTGTTTTGTTTTAATAAATTCTATCTCTGTTCCGCATCTTTCATGAACCTTAACTTCATGTTCTATTGGTCTTTGTTCTACCAACAAGTTTTCTTTTTTTAAATCTTCTAAAATTTTTTCTCTTGCTTCTTTTATTGTCATTCCAGAATATCTCCCACATATATTAGACATTCTTCCATCTTTTTTTATTGCTTCTTTTATTTCTAAATTATAGGCTTTTTGCCATTCCATATCTGTTTGATCACCAAAAGTACAACACATTACTATTCCTGTTCCTTTTTCAATTTCAGCTCTCTTATCTTCTAGAATAGGAACTTCAAAATTGAATAAAGGAACTTTTGCTTTTTTTCCTTTTAGATGTTTATATCTTTTGTCTTGTGGATTATAAAATACTGCAACACAAGCCGGTAATAATTCTGGTCTTGTGGTATCTATTGCAACATCTTCATTTTCTACTTTAAATAGTATTCTATTAAAATAAGTTTTGACTTTTTTATCTTGGCATTCTACCTGAGAAATCCCTGTTTCACAAACAGGACACCACATAGAAGGAGCATCTCTTCTGTAAACTCTTCCTTTTTTATAAAGATCAATAAAACTCCATTGAGATATTCTTCTAGAATTATCATCTATAGTAGAATAGATTATATTCCAATCACAACTTATTCCTATTCTTTTCCAATCTTGAATGTACAAAGGTATTAATTTATTTTTTAATGTATCTAAACATAATTTTATGAAATCTTCTCTTGAAATATCTTTTGCTCTTATATTATACATTTTTTCTATTAATCTTTCTGTTGGTAATCCATTATCATCTGTTCCAAAAGGATAAAATATCTCATAACCATTCATTCTTTTATATCTAACAATAAAATCTTGTTGAGAATAAGAAAATGCATGGCCCATATGCATCCTTCCAGAAACTGTAGGTGGGGGTGTATCTATAGAAAATATAGGTTTTTTTGTTTTTTTATTGAATTTAAAAATATTATTTTCTTCCCAAAATTTTAATATATTTTGTTCTTCTTTTGTTGAATTATATTCTTCCTCAATTTTCATATTTATTATAAAGTATAATTATTTTTAAATCTTCTTTTAGTTAAATTTATAAATAAAAGGAATATTTTATTTAAAATGTCAGATAGAATTAATCTTCCTATAGGAACTGGTGGCTTATTAAGATATGACGAAGATTATCCTTCTAAAGTAGTCTTAACTCCAGCTCATGTTATCTTCTTCATCTTAGGAATAATAGGGATATGGATTTTTCTCAAGATATTCTTAAAATAAACTTTTTATTATTTTAAAATTATATTTATTTTTGAAATTAATTACTTAAAAGGTAAAATATATTAAGTTATAATTCTTATTTTTATTATGAATGAGGATAAAGAAAAATTTCTTATTAGCTTAGATAATGCTAAAAAATATTTACAAACAGTAGATCATTTAGTTTATGTAACCTTTCCTTTAATTAAAGAACAAAGATTACTATTAAAAGCATTAGAAGAATTACAAAATGCTTTAATAAATATAATAAATTCTATTTTACAATATGAAGCTTATAACAAAAAAATAATTATATCTAAAAATGCTGAAGAAAATTTTAATATATTCAAAAAAATAGCCCCAACTTATAGTATAAGTTTAAATCAGTTAGAAAAAATAATAGAAATATTAAAAATAACTGAAAAACATAAAAAGAGTCCTTTTGAATTTATAAAGGATGGTAAAATAGTCATAATGGGAGATAATTTTGAAACAGAAATCTTATCTATAGAAAAAATAAAAGAATATATAATAGAAACAAAAGATTTTTTAAGAAAAGTAAGAACAAAAATTAACTCCTAATTAAGAGAAAGATATAAATATAAGTTAATATTAAAAATTTTTACTTAAAAAAAGTTAAGATGGAGAAAATATTACAAGAAAAAATTTCAGCAGATCATCTGTTTTATGTTAGCTTGAAGTATACAAAAACAACAGATGTAATTTTGAATTTATTAGAAAAGTGGAAAAATATTATAGAAATCTCATTAGAAAAATTATTAGAAAAAGCTAAAAAAAAGAATATAATAAAAAATATTCCTCATGTTCCTAAAATGAAAATAGATGTTTGTAAGAAAATTTTTAAAAAAAATACAAACATTATAGAAGCAATAAATCTATTAGAATTTCTAAAAAAGATTCCGGTTATAGAAAAAATTAGAGAAAATGAATTTAGAAAAAATGTTGCGGTTAAGATTTTACATAAAGGTGAATGGATAACAATTGATATAGAAAAATTGGAAGAATATAATGAAATAATAGAAAGATTTATAAGAGAAGTCAAACAATTTTTATAACATGGGAAAAATTTATGCTATTGTATCTGGTAAAGGTGGAACAGGAAAAACAACAACAACAATAAATTTAGGAGCTGCTTTAACAAAATTCAAAAGTGATGTTATAATAGTTGATGCTAATTTAACAACACCAAATCTATCTTTATATTTAGGCGCTCCTGTTGTTCCAATTTCTTTACCACATGTATTACAAAAAAAAGCAAGAATAGAAGATGCTATATATGAACATCATTCTGGAATGAAAATTGTTCCTTCTTCTTTATCATTAAAAGATCTAAAAAAAATTAATTATCATTTATTAAAAGATACTATGGAAAGTTTAAAAAAAATATCAGATCATGTAATCTTAGATTCTGCTGCTGGATTAGGAGAAGAATCAATTAAACCGATAGAAGTAAGCGATGGTGTTATTGTTGTAGTAAACCCAAATATATTATCTGTAACAGATGCTTTAAAAACAATCAAAATAGCAAAAGATCTAGACAAAGAAGTTTTAGGAGCAATAGTTACAAGAGTTACTTATGATGATTCTGAAATGAGTATTAAAAGCATACAAGAGATGTTAGAAGTTCCAATATTAGGAATAATACCTGAAGACAAATCAGTTCATAAATCTTTAGCAAAAAGAAATGCTGTTATACATACTCACCCAAGAAGTAAAGCTTCAAAATCCTATATAGATGTTGCTGCAAAATTATTAGGAAAAAGGAGAAAAAAGAAATTTTTTGAAAGATTTTTAGAAAGATTAGGTTTAAAAAAATAATTAATTTTTATTATAGGAAGAAATAAATATATCTTTATTGAGAAAATTTTTATTAAACCAATTATAACAAATTTTTTAATCTTCTATTTTCTTCTTATAGTTTAAATTTAGGATCGTTCCAAAAAACTTTTTAAAAATCCAAACTTAATCTTATTTTTATTTTCATACAAATTAACTAACCCTACTTCCTAACTCTATATCTTTTTCTGGAATAATTAAAACTACCTTATTATTTTCTTCTTCAACTACTGCTAGTAACATTCCTTCGCTTTTAATTCCTCTTATTATTTTTGGTTCTAAATTTGTAAAAAGAATTATCTTTTTATTTTTTAGTTCCTCTTTTTTATAATATTTTTTTATACCAGCACATATTATTCTTTTTCCTAATTCTTTTCCTAAATCAACCTCAATTTTATATAAATTATCTGTTCCTTCTATATCTTCTATATTAATTATTTTTCCAACTCTTAAATCTAATTTTTGCCATTCAGAAAATTTTATATTTTCCATTTTAATTTTATATTTTCTTAAATAAAATTTCTGCTTTTTTAATTTTATTTATCTTTAATGGTTCGTTTATTTGATTTAAATTTTTTATTTCAAAATTGAAAATTTTAGAAATTTTTTCGCTTGTTTCTGGAATAAAGGGCCATAATAATATAGAAACAGATTTTATGCTATCTGCTAACTCGTATAAAATCTTCTTATCTTTAGTTTCCCATGGTTTTTTCTTTTGAACATATTCATTACAAACATCTATAAATTCAAAAATTAAATTTAATGCCTTATCTAATTCATAATTTTCTATATTTCTTTCAATTTCATTTAATTTCAACTCCTTGATTATTTTATTTTCTGTCTTTTCTAATCCATATTTTTCAGCTAATGCAGAAACTCTAGAAACTAAATTTCCTAATTTATTTGCTAATTCATTATTATTTCTTTCTATTAATTTTTTTTCTGAAAAATCTCCATCTTCTCCTAAAACAAAATTCCTTGCGATGTAATATCTTATTGTATCACATCCGTACTTTTCTACAAGAATTTTAGGAGAGATTACATTTCCTAAACTTTTACTAATCTTTTGCCCATTAAATGTTAAAAAACCATGAATAAAAACAGTTTTTGGTAATTTTTCTTTTGCTGCCATTAACATTGCTGGCCAAATAACAGTATGAAACCATCCATTATCTTTTCCTAATAAATGGACATCTGCTGGCCAATATTTTTTATTATTTTTTACAGCACTTAAATAATTTAATAAAGCATCAAACCAAACATATACGACATGTTCTTTATCAAAAGGAAACTCTATTCCCCATTTAAAATTTTTTCTTGTAATACTTAAATCCTTTAGTCCCTCTTTTACTCTATTTATTATTTCATTTCTTCTTTCTTTTGGTAAAATAAAAGTAGAATTTTTTTCGTATAAATCTAAAAGTTTTTTTCTATATTTACCTAATTTAAAAAAATATGTTTCTTCTTTTAATATTTCTATTTTTTTATTTGGATGTAATGAACATTTTCCATTAATCAAATCTTTTTCTGTTTTGTATTCTTCACATCCTACACAATAATAACCTTCATAAAAATCTTTGTAAATATCTTCTTTTATTTTTTTTATAAAATCTTTAACAAACTCTTCATGATCTTTATCTGTCGTTCTTATAAATCTGTTATATTCTATATTTAATAATTCCCAGCTTTCTTTAAATTTATTAGACATCACATCAACAAATTCTTTTTCTTCTTTTTTATTTTCTTTTGCACTTAATGATATTTTTTGTCCGTGTTCATCTGTTCCTGTTAAGAAAAATACATCATATCCTTTCAGTTTGTAGTATCTCGCCAGAATATCTGCAATTATTTTTTGGTATGCATGACCTATATGAGGATTTGCGTTAACATAATCTATTGCAGTTGTAATATAAAACTTATTTTTCATTTTTTATTTTTTTATTTTTTACTTTCTTTTAATTTATAATTTTTTTTATAAAAAATATTTTTTGTCATACAAACTATCCATTTCCAATGTAAAATAAAATGAATAATTACTAAAATAAAGAATATTATAACGCTATAGTTATGAAAATTCAACAATACTCTTTTTTTAATTCCTAAAAATATTTTATGATCTCCATAATTCATTCCACAAGAAAAAAAGAAAAAAATAACTAAAGCAGTTATGAATGTAATTATAAAAAAAATACCCATTAAAAAATCAATTATATAATTTAATTTAATTTTTTCCATTTTAATATTTAATAGAATATATTTTTTAAATTTAATTGTATTTTAATCAAAGATTTTTTAAAAATTTAGTTTTATTTTTTATAATAAAGAAATTTTCTTGTATTAAATATTAAAAATTATGTTTCATTAGTAATTTTTATTTTTTCTTTTGCTTTTCTTTTATTGAAATTTTTTAAGATTTTTTTCCTTCTTTTTGTAGTATAAAATTTCCACCTTCAATTTTTATCGCTTTTCCTTCAATTAAAGAAGATGATATTTTCTTTCTTGCAGAAAGTAATAATCTTGATAAAGTTGGTTGAGATATTCTCATTTTATTTGCTGCTTCTTTTTGTTCAATTCCTTCATAATCTACTAATCTTATCGCTTCTATCTCGTCAAAAGTTAATACAACTTCTTCTAAATTTCTTAATGGAATTCCTCTTGGCTTAAAATAAGTTATTTGTGTTTTAAAGAAGATTCTTCTACATTTTCTTGGTCTGACCATATCGAATTAATATTAATATTATATATAAATATAACTAAAATAAAAGATAAAAAATAATTCATTTAGATATTTCCTTCAATCTCTTTTCTATTTCCTTCATATCTTCTTTTAATATTTCTAATTCTCTCTCAAGGAATTGCTTTTCTTGTTCTTTTGTCATTTTAATTGGATAATTAGTAATTGGAATTATTTGCTGCATCCTTCTTGCCCTAAAAGATCTTCTTCCAAAACCTCTTCGAAACCCTAACCCAAATCTCAAACAAGGAAAATTGTTTATATATCCAGGCATATTAAATCCTGCGCAATAACCCAATCCTCTTCCTGTCATTTTTCCTTCTCCTAATGGTCCTGTTCCATCTCCTCCCGGCATTTTTATTACCTCCTTATATAAATTTATTTATGAATATATATTCATAATAGTTTATAAATCTTTCTATTTTTTATTTACTTTTTTATAAGATTTTAAAATAATAAGAAAGAAATCTTTTTATTTTTAAATTTGTTATTATAAAAAAATTATTCTGATTTATTATTTTGTTTTTTCTTATTTTTTGACTCTTTTAAAAGAATTTTTCTCTCTTCATAAAAAGAAGATTTTCCTTCTCTTTCTGCATATTCTAATATATGTGGATATATAGCAGAAGCTTCTCTTCTATCAAAACCCAAATCCATTATCACTTGTAAATAATCTTCTTCTGCAAGGGTAAAGGAAGGTTTTAAAGCATATACTAAATATTTATTCCTTTCTAATCTTTTTTCTTCTATTATACCTTTCAATATTTTTCCATATTGTGGATATTTTTTAGAAAATTCTTCTATTCCTTCTTTCATTGTTCTAGCTCTTCTTTCCTCTGTTAATTCTTCTATCTTTGCAATAATTCTTTCTCCTATCTCTTCTTTTTTTTCAATTAAATCTGCTATATTTTTTGCAGTTTTATTTAATCTTCTCATACCCTTTTCTCCTAAATTTTTTATAGTCCTGTATAATATATCAGAAGCTATCATCCATCTTACATATTTTTCAATTTCTGTTCTTTTTGCCATTTTTATTTAAAAGATTAGATATATATAAAAATTATTGTATTACAAAAATTATTTAGAAAAATTTAAAAGTTATTGAATTAACTTTCCCTTTGCTTCTTTTCTCTTACACAAACTTTATAATATTCTAAAAATTTTATTTTTATAAGCAGCCTTAGTTTATCGGTAGAATCCGAGCTTCCCAAGCTCGTGGGGCGGGTTCAATTCCCGCAGGCTGCATTCATAATTTTATTTAATTCATTTAAGGTTTTTATTTTTGTTATTAAACTTCTAATTTTTGATGCATTTTTTTTATTTTTTGTAAAATTAATTGCTTGAAATTTAATTTGAGAAAATTTTAAATTATATTTTAGTGCTAATTTTAAATAATCATTAAAATTAAATCTTATTTTCTTATTTGTTAATTTTGCAAATATGTTAGGATTTCCTATTGCACTTCTCCCTATCATGATAAAATCAAATTTTTCTAATAAAAAATCTGCGTTTTTTTCATTAACATTTCCAGAATAAATTATAGGTAAATTAAATTTTTCTTTTATTTTTTTAGCAAAATCTATATCCGGATCATCATTAAAAAATTGTTCTTTTGTTCTTGGATGTATTGCTATGGCATCACAATATTTTTCTGCTATTTTTATTATCTTTTCTGTATAAGAAGATTTTCTCAATTTTATTGTTATTGGTTTTTTAGTAGTTGATTTCATAACACTTATAATTTTTTCAATTTTTTTTAAATTATTATGCATAAAAGCTCCTATTTTACATTTTTTTGCTATTTCTGCTGCACAGCCTAAATTAAAATCAAATAAACTTACTTTATTTTCATATTTCTTAATAAAACTAATTATTCCTTTCTCGTTATTAGAAAACAATTGTAAAGCTGGTTTATCATCTAACATTAAATTTTCTTTTGTTAAAGGATTTACCATTCCAGTATAACATAAACTAGCTCCTGCTTTTTTACATAAAATTCTAAAAGCAATATCATTAATTTTTTCCATTGGAGCAAGAAAATAAGGATTTTTTAATTTTAAATTTCCCAATGTAGATACCATTTTAATAACCTCTAAAAGTTAATTTCTAAAACACTTAGCAACTATTAAAGGAAAAACTAAAGTAGCATCAGCAAAAACCTTAATTCTTTTACCTTTAATTTTTCCCCAAGAAACAGCTTCTTCTGTAGAAGCTCCAGAATCGCTTCCGTCATATTCTTGTTCTGTATTGATATATACAGCATAGTCTAATCCGTTTCTTAACATATTTGCATTTAATATAGCATGTTTTATTATTCCGGCACCTAAAATAATTGCACCAGTTTTTTTCTTTCCTATTGTAGTATTATTAAACCATTCTAAATCCTTAACTATGTCTATCTTAAAATCTTTATGATTAAGAGAAAAAAAATAAATGTTATCTCCTATTGCCCCATCTAAAATTGCCGGGCAATAAACTGGAATTTTATTTTTCCATGCATTATAATAAATGCTTTTTTCATCATTAATTTTTTCTCCAACTTTCCATATTAAATCTAAAGGAGTGATTATTTGTTTTTTTCTTTTTTGTTCATCATAAATTTCTTTTAATATTGGCTGAATAAATTTTTCAAATTCTACATATCTATTGTTTGGAGCAAAAATATTTCCTATTCTATTTATTCCTTTTTTTCTTAATTCTTTACCAGAAACCTTAAAATCTCCTAATTTAAAGTCGCCTAAACATTTAATAAAATCTTCTTCTATTCCTCCAGCAGTTGTTACTAAAACATCTATCATTTTATTTTTTGTTAAATAACAAATAATATCTCTTAATCCAGAACTAACTAAATTAGAAGTATAGCCTAAATAAATATAAGAATTATTTTTTCTCATTTCTTTTATAATGTTAATTGCTTTTGCTAGATTAGTTGCTTGGAACCCTATTGTTTCATAAGAATCTAAAATTTTTTCATAATCTATTCCTTTCTTAAAATCATATCCTTTTATAGATTTTCCTCTAACTTCTTTACTCTTTCTAAAAACATATTTTTTTGTTATTTTTAATTTATTATTTAATTTTTTATTTTTCATTTTATATCTTCATAAAGAAAAAGAGTTTTTTAAACTTACTTAATTAATCTAAAAACTCTTTCTATTCCTGCGGGGGTTCTTTCATATAAAATATTTAAATCTATTATTTCTATTTTCTCCCCCCATTGCTGCAAAACTTTTCTATCTCCTAAATAGACACATAGATGGGTTAAATCGTTTTCTTTATAATGAGAATCTTTATACCATAATGATAAAATATCAAAAGGTTTTAAGTAATTTTCGATATATCTTCTATTTCTTTTTGCAAGTTTTATTGTTATTTCTTCTTTTAATTTTTCATCATTTTTTTTGAAAGCTTTTCTATATTCTTCTTTTAATTTTGCTATCTTAGGATCTTTATTAGACCAAAAAAGGTATCCTTTTTCTTCCATACTTTTAACAATATCCCAGGTTCCTCCAGAATTTTTTCCATCTTCTTTAATTAACCCCTTTTCAATACACCAATTTTTACCAAAATAATTTAAAAAAAATTGTTGAACATAACCGGCACAATAATAGATTTTTTTTTCTATTATCCCGCCATTTTTATTTTTCTTTATCTTTATAACAGGTTTTGGTGGAGTTATTTCATTATCTAAATATTTTTTTGATATTTCAAAATATTTTTTTTGTGTTTCTGATAAAATTTCTTCTTCTAATTTAGACATATTAGAATTAGAAAGATTTACATTTTCATAATGAGAAATTTTCATTAAAAATAAAAATAAAAAAGCAAAATTAAAAAGTTTCATATTATAATTTTTAACGGATTTACTTAAAAATATTATTATAATTAAAAATATATTTAATTGAGAAATAATTCTCTTAATAATTTTTTCGCATATTTTCTTGCTTCAATTAAAGGATCTGGAAATTTATGGGGGGGTGTAGTAAATTTTATTGTTAATTTTTCTGCTGCAGATATTGAAATTAAATTTCCCGGTGAAACATAAATTGGGTTTGCTTCTTTTTTTAATTTCAAAACTTTACCAACAATTTTTTTATTTATTATTATATCATTTCCTTTTATTTCTCCAATTAACAAATTATCTGTTATTCCTATTGTAGGAACATTAACAGAAAGAGAAAAATGACTTGCTAAACCCAATCCTCTTTCATGAGCAATTCCAGAAGCTCTAACAAATATTACATCTGGCCTTTCTTCTAACATATTAAAAACTTTTATCATTGAAGGTAATTCTCTATAAGCTCTTAATCCGGGAATATAAGGAAAATTTACTTTTTCAGTAATATATTTTTGTTCTATAATTTCTTTATCTTTCATCAAAACAATTGCAGAAATAATTCTATTTCCTTTAAAAATATTTTCTATTCCGGCATAAATTTCTACTAAATCGAAATTTGTAGAATCTTTTATTTTTATTAATTTAGATAATTTTTTTTGCTCTTCTTTTAATTTTTTTATTTGTTCTTCTGTTATATTAAACTTCTTTAAAATTTTTTTATAATTATCCTTATTTTCCATTAAGTTTTTAAATAACTAAATTTTTTAAAGATTATGTTTAAGAAGAAATGTAGATTTTGTGGAAAAATTATAAGAAAAGGATTTAATTACTGTCCCTTTTGCGGAAATAAAACAGAAGAAAATATAAATGAAGATTATGGTTTTTTAGGAAAAAACGATTCTATAGAATTCCCTAATTTTGGAATTTCTTTTTTAGATAAAATGTTTAATTCCTTAATCAAAGAATTTGAAAGACAATTTATAGAAATAGATAAAGAAATAGCAAAAGAAAAAAATAAAAAGAAAGATATTGAAAATGGAATAAGTATAAGTATATCTACAGAACCTGGAAAATCTCCAAAAATAGAAGTAAGTGATTTATCCGGGAAAAAAAGAATAAAAGAAAAAAATATAAATGTAACCCCTAGAAAAATTCAAGAGATAACAGAAGAAGAAATTAAGAAAATAGCAAAACTTCCTAGACAAGAAGCAGAAACAAAGGTTAGAAGATTAAGTAATCGCATAATTTATGAGATTAATTTACCTGGAGTTAAAAATATAAAAAATGTTTTTATAAACAAATTAGAAAATAGTATAGAAATAAAAGCTTTCTCGAAAGAAAAAGTTTATTTTAAATTAATTCCTGTAAATTTACCTATCATAAACTATACATTAAAAGAAGAAAAATTAATATTAGAACTTGCGGAAAAATAAAAAATTTAAAAAAGAAAGATAAATCTAAAGAATTTAATAGGATTGGTATAAATTTTTTAATCTTAATAAAAAGAAAGAGGAATATTATAATAAATAAAATATTCTTTTTAAAAACTATAAACTTAAATACCCATAATTATCTTTATTATAATGGAAAAAACATGCCAAAAATGTAAAGGAACTGGAGTTATAAAAGAAAAAGACGGAACTATTCATACTTGTTGGGATTGTTTAGGAGAAGGAAAAATGGATCAGCACAGCAAAGATGTTAAAGAATCTGGAATAAAGGTATAAAAATAAAGATTTTTAAATCAGAGAATAAAGTTATCTCTTTATATGAAAAAAAGAAATATAAAAATAAACAAAAAAAAATTAGAAAAAGATAATAAAAAAGAAGAATTAATTAAAAAATCAAAATCTCATTCTTTAAAAGACGCCGCTTTTGTAAATGCTACTGTTGGTTTTGGTGATTCTTATATTTCACCTTACATGATAGAATTAAAAGCAACAAATCAGCAGATTGCTGCTTTAACTTCCATACCAAATTTAATTGCGCCATTAGCTCAGTTGTTTACATCTAAATTAATGAAAAAATATTCTAGAAAAAGAATATTTAGTATAGCTATATTAATTCAGTCTATTTTATGGATCCCTATAATTTTAGTTTCAATTCTATTTTTAAAAGATATAAAATACGCTCCATTACTAGTTATTATTTTTTGGACAGTTTATGCTTCTCTTGGAAATTTGGCTGCTCCTGCCTGGAGTTCTTGGTTAGGGGATTTAATAAAAAAAGAAGAATTTGGAAGATTTTTTGGTTTAAGGAATAAAATTGGAGGAATTATTGCATTAATTTCTATGTTAATTGCTGGTATTATTTTAGATAAATTTAAGTTTTTTTCAGGAATAACAAATAATCAGGCATGGATTTTTTTTGGTTTTTCTATAATTTTTCTTTTTGCAATGATATTTAGGTTAATATCGCGATATTATGTTTTACAACAATATGAACCGGCTTTTAAATTCCAAGAGGAATATTATTTTTCATTTTTTCAATTTGTAAAAAAAGCTCCTTTTAATAATTTTGGAAGATTTTCTATATATATTGCTTTTATTGTATTAGTAACTAATATTTCATCACCTTTTTATTCTATATATATGTTAAGAGTTTTAAATTTTAGTTATTCTAAATTTATTCTAATTAATATATCTGCTACTATTGCAAGCTTTATTTTTATGCCTATATGGGGAAGATTTGCAGATAAGTTCGGAAATATAACTATGTTAAAAATAACAAGTTTTTTAATACCATTAATATGTTTTGCTTGGCTTATTAATCCTAATTTTAGTTGGTTTTTTTATTTTATATTAGTAGCAAATTTTATTTCAGGATTTTCATGGGCTGGATTTAACTTAGCTGCAGGAAATTTTGTTTATGATGCCGCAACACCACAAAGAAGAAGCTTATGTGTTGCTTATACAAGTGTTTTAAATGGCGCTGGCGTATTTATTGGGGCCACTATTGGAGGTTTATTAGCAACACATCTTCCAGAAAAAGTTTTAATTTTTCATAAATTAATGTTTATTTCTTTGATATCTGGTATACTAAGATATGCCTTTGCTTTCCTCTTAGTTTTTAAAATAAAAGAGGTTAGAGAAATAAAACAAAAAGTAAGTTGGAAAGACGTTCCCTTAGTTTCAGAAATTTATAATATTAATAATTTCTTATTAAGAGAATTTCCTTTATTAGTAAAAAAACCATTTAAAAGAATAAAAATATAAAATAAGAAAATTTAAAAATTACTTTTATATTATTAGAATTATATTAATAATAAATATAAGTCCTCGTAGCTCAGCAGGTAGAGCACACGACTGTTAATCGTGGGGTCGGAGGTTCGAGTCCTCCCGGGGACGTTTATTTATTTTTGTAATTTTTATACATCTTTTCTAAGATATTAAAAACATTTCTAAATTGATTATTTCTTAAATTATCTGGAATTTTAAAATTATCTACAATAAGATTAACTAAAATTTCTAGTTCCAAACTTTCCTTTTTAAAATATTCTCTGAAATAAATATAAGATTCTAAACATTCTTGTAAATTTAAAGAACTTATAAAATCAGAGTTATAAAGATATTTTGAAGCTGCTATTTTTATATGCTCATAAGAACCTTCTTTAAGTAAAGCAAAATAAAAAATCTTATCAAATTTCATTTCTAAAAATAAAAAAATAAATTTAATAAAATTTTTATACTCTAGAATAATAATAATTTTAATGAAACTCGATGAAGCAATAGAAAAAAGACATAGCGTAAGAAAATTTACTACTAAGAAACCGAATTGGCGTGACATAATAGAAGCATTAGATGCTGCTAGATTAGCGCCTTCTGCTGGGAATATACAAACTTTAAGATTTATCTTGGTTGATGATAAAGAAAAAATAAAAAAAATAGCAGAAGCTTGCCAACAACAATTTATAGCAGATTCTTATTACGTTGTTGTTTTTTGTTCTGATCCTTCTCAGGCAGTAAGAATGTACGATGAAAGAGCTTTAAGATATGTAAAACAACAAGCAGGAGCAGCTATACAAAATTTTCTTCTAAAAATAACAGAATTGGGTTTAGCAACTTGTTGGGTTGGTGCTTTTGTTGATAATCAAATTAAAGATATTTTACAAATTCCTAAAAACATAGAAGTAGAAGCAGTATTTCCTATAGGATATGAATTAGGTAAATCTGAACAAAGAAAAAAAAGAGAACTTTCAGGAATTCTTTTTTTTAATAGATATGGGAATAAGTATATGAAAGAATGGGTAAAAACAGAAACTTAAATGATCATTTATAAAAATTAAAAAAGAAAGGAAAAAAATGCGCACTTCGTCAGACCCTGAAATTATACAGATTCTTTCAAAATTTTTCTTATCTCGCTCAACCGCGCCTTGTTATCTTTTGCTTTCTAGCGACTTGCTAAAAGCAATTAATATTGAATAAAAAAAGAAAATAAAAAGAATAAGAAAAAGAAAAAGCGCGTCAAAAAAGACGCGCTAAAAAACATAAAATTATTTCCAAACTTCTATTCCAAGTTCGGACATCTCACTTCTCATTTCTGGCTCAGCATATCTTGGCTTTCCTAATACATAAGGACTTTTAACACCTGTCATTATTGTTATAACCCTAACTCTTCCTTGAAATTCTTTGTTGATTCTTGCCCCAATTATAACTTGAGCTTCCTCACTTAGATTATCTGAAACAAGTTTACCAATATTACTAAATTCTTCAAGTTTCAAATCAGGACCACCAGTAACATGAATTAAAGCACCAGTAGCTCCTTTATAATCTACATCCAATAAAGGATGTGATAAAGCTTGTCTTACTGCTTCTTCAACTCTATTTGCTGTATCACTTTCTCCAATTCCTATAACTGCTACATCTCCGTTTTTCATTATTGCTGAGACATCTGCATAATCTAGGTTAATCAATGATGGCAAGGTAATAGTTTCCACTATTCCTTTGATCATTGTACTAACCAGTTCATTTGCAACAGCAAAAGCTTGTTCCATAGGCAAATTCCCAGCAATATCAACTAATCTATTATTATCTATTACAATAACTGTATCTGAAACTTCTCTTAATTCTTGTAAACCAAATTCTGCTTTATCTATTCTTGCTTTTTCACAATCAAATGGCATTGTTACAACTCCTATTGTTACTGCTCCAGCTTCTTTAGCAAGTTGTGCTATTACTGGCGCTGACCCTGTTCCTGTACCACCACCCATACCAGCAATAATAAATACCATATCTGCTCCAGAAACTGCTCTTTTTAAATCTGCAATTGCTTCTTTTGCTGCTTCTCTTCCTTTTTGAGGATAACCACCACAACCTAAACCTCTTGTTAATTCTTTTCCAATTAAAATTTTTTCATCTGCTTTTGTTATTGATAAGTGCAAAGCATCTGTATTAACTCCATAAACAGTTGCCCCATTGATTCCTTTGTTGTAAAGCCAAGTTATTGCATTACATCCTGCACCACCAGCTCCAATAACTTTTATATTTGCTTTTCCTGCTTTAAGTTCGTCAAAATTTATGCTATGCTTTTCTGCATTAGCGATAGCTTCTTTTGCAAAATCTAAAACCATTTTTACCTCCTTTCAGTTTATTTATTCAGAAAAATTCTGAAAAATATTATTTTTCCTCCTTTTTTATTTTAAAAGAATAAAATTTAATTCTTTAAAAACTTTTCTTTTATAAAAAATTATTTTTCTGTAATCTTAAAATAAAAAAAGTTGATTAATTTTCTGAAATATTGTCATGATTTTTAATAAAAATATAATAACTAAATAAACTTTTTAAACAATTTTCGTGATATCTTCTTTCTGTTTTTGTTAGTTCATCAAATTCTTTTATTAAAACATAACTTTCTTTTATCTCTTTTAAACATATATAACAAGCATAACTCTTTCCAGAAGAATTTTTTTCTTTTGATAAAAAAAATTCTCCTCTTAAATATTTAAATATATCCTCTAATATTTTTTCTAGATACTTTTTTCCAATTTCCATTTTAAAATAGCCTCTCTAATTTATTTATTTTCTCCCAAGTTTTTTTAAGTTTTTCATTTGCTTCTTTAATTAAAATTTTTAAATATTTTTCACTAAAAAGAATTTCTCCATTCCCAATTATTGGTAACTCTATTTTTTCTGTACTTCTTAACTCACAAATAAATCTTTTCTTTCCGGCTATCATTCCAGAATTTTTCCAACCACAAAATTTCGCTTTATTAATTAAATTTTTAGCATCCTCTAAAGTTTTACATGCAACAGCTAAAACACAAGGTTCTTGTTTAAAATATATTATTCCTTTTATTTTTTTATTTTTTAATTCATCTAATACCTTGACAAAATAATTATAATCAATTTCTTCGTGTTTTCTAAATAAAAATAAATTCGGTTTCTTTTTCTCTTCTTTTTTAATTAAAACAATTCTACCAGAACAGCTTGAAGTTGTATAATAATTCTCTTGTTTATTTATTTTTTCACATAATTTTTTTATTTTTTTATCTATTTTACCTATACTAGAATTATCTTTCTTTCTTAATTGATTTTTCTTAATTTTTTCCCAGCTCATAAATAAAAATAAAAATAAAACTTTTTATACTTTATTTTTTATTAAAAATTATGAGAATAGGAACTCCTGTTTTTGTTTTTGATGAAAGAATATTAAAAAAAAATTACAAAGAACTATATGATATATGTAAAAAAAATTTAAAAAATTTTAAAATAGCATATTCTGTAAAAACAAATTCTTATAAAGGAGTTATAAAAACCTTAGATAAGTTGAATTGTGATTTTGAAGTTGCTTCACTAGAAGAAGCAAAAAAAATTTCTTTAAAAAGATTTGTTATTTTTAATGGATGTGCTAAAAAAGAAGAAGAATTAAAATTTGCAATAAAAAATAATTTTTTGATTAATGTAGATTCTTTTTCTGAAATTAACAAGTTGTATAAGATTTCTAAAAATAAGAAATTAAATGTAGGTATAAGGGTTTCTCTTAAAGAAACTAAATTTGGCTTTGAAAAAGAATCATTAAAAAAAGCAATAGAGTATGCTAGATTAAAAAATATGAATACTATATGTATACATTGTCATGCTGGAACACAATTAAAAATAAAAGAATATGAAGAATATATAAAAAAATTATCAGAAATTATAGAAAATTTAAGAATAAAAATAAGATACATAGATATTGGTGGCGGCTTACCTGATAAATTTCAATTAAAAAACCTAAATTTAAAATTAGAAAATTATATAGAAATAATAAAAAAAAATTTATCAAAATTTAATTGTACTATAATATTGGAACCTGGAAGATATTTAGTTGCAGATTCTTTTTTTCTTTTAACAAAAGTAGTTTTGATTAAAGAAAACTTCAGAAAAAAATATGCTATATTAGATTCTGGAATAAACTTATTGCCAAAGATAACTTTATCAAAATATATCTTTTCTAAATTAAGTAAAAAAGATGAAAAAGAAAAAAAAGAGGTATATATTTTAGCAGGACCATTACTTTTCTCAAACGATATTTTAGGATTTTATGAAGGAAATTTGAAAGAAGGAGACATTTTAAAAGTAGAAAATGTTGGAGCTTATTGTTATAATCTTTCTTGGGATATAATTTATAAAAAACCTAAAATCCTAAATATTAAAAACTTGAATATCTAAAGTATAATGATTAATATGAGGCTTATAACTTTTAACATAATTCACTTTTATTAATTCGACTTTCTTATTTTTTTTTAAAGCAATTTCTTTCAATTCTTTTAAATTTTTTTCTATTTCTCTTTTTAAATTTTTTTTATTAAGAAGAGTTTCATAATGTATTATTCCTTTATTTTTTATTATTAATAGAGCATATTTAAAAAACTTTTTTGGTGGTGGCAGGTAACCCATTATTATCCTATCTACTAAAATATTTTCTTTTTTTAATTTTTTTATTATCTTTCTATTATCTCCAAAAATTGGCTCAATATTTTTTATTTTATTTAATTCTATATTTTTCTTTAAATATTTAAAAGATAGCGGATTTAATTCTATAGAATATATTTTTTTTGCATAAGAAAATTTTCCAATTGGAATAGAAAAATATCCAATTCCTGCAAACATATCAACAATAATTTCTTCCGTGTTAACACATTTAGCAATTCTAATTCTTTCATTTATGTTTCCTTTAGCAAACATTATTTTTTTAAAATCAAAACAATAAATGCAATTATTTTCAATTATTTTTACTTCTTTAATTTTTTTATTTCCTGCTAAAAACTCTAATTGTGGCTTTCTAAAAACTCCTTTTATGACATCTTTTTTGTTATATACTGCTATAAAACGCGGAAACAATTCTAAAATTTTTTTTCCAATCTCTTTTTTATACCTTAAAACTTTTTTATTTAAATTAACTATGCATATATTATTTAAAGCCTGATAACCCGAAGGTAAATTCTCTAATTCTTTTTCATTTAATTTGTTTTTTAAAGAATTTTTCAATAAATCTTTAAAAGACATTTTATCTTTTTTATAAAATTAAAGAATTAATATTTTTTTCTTTACATAATTTAACAAAATCTAAAGCATCTTTTTCTGCTCCAATAATACTTCCATAATGTATAGGAATTGCTAACTTGGGTTTTATTATATTTGCTGCTTCTGCTGCTTCTTTTGCATTCATTGTATAAACTCCTCCCACAGGTAAAAAAGCAATATCTATCTTCTCTTTTAAATTTTCCATTTCTTTTATTAAGTCGGAATCACCTGCGTGATAAATTATTGTACCATTAATATCAATAATATAACCATTCCAATTTTCTTCTTTTGGATGATAAGGCTTATTTATATTATAAGAAGGGAATGCTAAAATTTTTATATCATCTATTTTTATAGAAGATTTTGGCTCTAATATTTTCGTAGAAATTTCTATATTTATTTTGTTTATTGAAGATTGGCAATCTGGTGGAATGATTATTGTAGTTTCTTTTTTTACTATTTTCTTGATATCTGCAATAGAACAATGATCATAATGATTATGGGTTATTAGAATAATATCGGCTTTTTCTTTTTCTGCTTTCAAAATATATGGATCTATGTAAATTATTTTATTTTTATATTTTAGGTAAATAGAAGCGTGACCTAACCATTCTATTTCTATATTATTATATAACATTAATAAAAAATAATTTTAAAGTTTAAAAGATTATCTATTTTTGTCAATTATCTTAAAAACAGAATCATTTTTTCTAACTTTTTCCTCACACAAAATTGCAAAAATTTCTCCTTTTTTTACATTATTTATATCTTTCTTATTTTGTTGCATACTTGTTATTTTTAATCTTACAAGTCCTGTTTTTCTTCCTTCTATTAATATTTCATCACCTAATTGTAATTTATCACTAAATAATTTTATAATTGCTACTTTTTTATTTGTTAAATAATTTTCTATTCTACCTATAATTTTTTTTGTTTGTGAAGTATTACTTCCTTTAATATTAGTAAAATCGTCTGCTGTTGGTAAACCAAGATAAAATCCAGAAGAAAACTTTCTATTATAAACTTTTTCTAATTCTTTCATTAGTTCTAATTTTCTTTTTTCATCTAAATTTTTATCTATAGCTTCTCTATAAACCCTAACAACTGTATCTACATAATCTATGTCTCTATTTCTTCCTTCTATTTTAAATGCTTTAATTCCAGCTTTTTTTAATTTTTCAAAAAATGGTAAGGTACATAAATCTTTAGCAGACATAACAAAATTATTTTTTAATTTTAATTCATTACCTTGCTCATCTATAACTTTATACTCCCTTCTACATGGCTGTAAACACTGGCCCCTATTTGCACTTTTTCCATGTAAAAATTGAGAAGTAAAACATCTTCCACTTTCTGAAATACACATTGCACCATGAATAAAACATTCTATTTCTATTATTTTAGAAATTTTTTTTATTTGTTTTAAATTAAGCTCGCGGGCTAAAACAATTCTTTTTGCTCCTAATTTTTTGTAAAATTTTGTTGCTTCGCTATTTGCTACAGAAGCTTGAGTTGATATATGAAAAGGTATATTATACTTTTTACATAAATTAATAACTGCAAAATCCCAACAGATAATTGCATCAATCTTATTTTTTACTTTTTTTATTATATTTTCTATTCTTTTTAACTCATTATCAAAAATTATTGTATTTAAAGTCAAGTATTTTTTTACAGGATATTTTTGAATTTCTTCTAAATCTTTTAAAGAAAAATTTTCTGCATTATATCTCATATTGAATTCTTTTAAACCAAAGTAAATAGCATCTGCTCCTGCTTTATAAGCTGCAATAAAACTTGCAACATCTCCGGCTGGAGCAACTAGCTCATATTTTTTATTCTTCATTTAATATATCTTCTAATTGTTTTTTTAAGATTAAAGAATTATTATTATTTGGATTACATATTTTTATTTCATTATCATAAATTATGAATAATAAATTTTCTTTTTCGTTATTCAATATTACAATAGGGTTTATTCCTGGCCATTTAATTTTTGTAGTGTAATAAGTACTATTAACACTAAAAACTATTCTTTCTATTTCTTTTTCTTTTATTTTAATTATATCACAATAATTTTTTTCCATAGAATTTAAGAAAAATTTTTTTAGAATTTTGTTTTATAATAAAAGCACAATTAGCGCTAATTCAAGTATAATAAATAAACTTAATTGTACTTTTTTCATTAAAAAAGAAAAAAAGTATAATTTAAAAATTTAACTATTCCTGTTTCTTTAGAATTAAAAAATATAAAAATTTATCAAAAATTTTTATTAATTTTTTATTACCTAAACTAAGATAACCCAATTAAACTTTAAAAACAGCTGTAACTACAGCACTAATTTCTAAGTTTTGTGGTTCTATTTTTGTAGAAATTTCTTTTATTGATGAGCTTTCTAAATTTTCTGAATATTCATAAAATCTGTAAGGATAGTAATAATAATCATTTGTAGTTACAGAAACTATACCCTTTATTTTTTTACCTAAACCAGAAGCAATAGATTCTGCTTTTATTTTAGCATCTTTTGTTGCTTCTTCTAAAACTTTTGTTTTATATTCGTTCTGTTTTTCTGGAGATAATTCAAAATTTATATAATTAATTAAAGCTCCGTTATTGATACCAACATCTATTATTTCACCTATTTTATCAAAATCTTTTGTTTCTATTTTAACATAATGAGAAACAACATAACCTTTGAATTTTCTATTTCCATAATTCCACTCATAATCTTCATATATATTATAGTTCTCTGTTTGTATTTCTCCCTCTTTAAATCCAATCATTTTTAATTCTTCTAGTATCTTAGAATAAACTTCAGAATTTTTGTTTTTTGCTTCTTCTGCAGAAAAAGAGTTTGTTTTTATGAAAATAGAAACAACAGCACTGTCAGGAAAAACTTTTATATTATAGTTTCCTTGTGTAGTTATTGTATTTAATTCTCTTTTATTAAAGGGGGACATAATAAAAAATAAACCTACAACTAAGATTAAAGTTATTATTATTGCTGTATAATTTATTTCTTTTTTCATTTTTTTATTATATTTTTTATTAAATATTTAAACTTTTTCTTAAGTTCAATTTAATTTGAATCTTTTCTACTAAAAAACAGATAAAGTAAAATTGCTAATAATGCACCTGCAAAAAAGAAGAGGGCATAATTAGTTGCTTCCTTAACTAAAGAATATAATAAAGGCATATTTTCTGTTGTTTTTATTGCAATAGAAGAAGCTTCTTCTACTCCTTTTTTTAATAACTCTGAAGATTTTTCAACAGCGGATTCTCTAAATTTAAAAGTTGCTCTTGGATATATAAGTTTTATAGCAACAGATATACCAAAACTAATAAAAAAAACAGAAATTAAATCTCTTATTTTTTTTCTTTTTATCTTCTTTTTCTCTGGAGAGATTAAAATTAATTTTTTAGTTAATGAGTAAATAGGCATTTTATTTCCTTTTTCGCTCCAATAATAATCTTTTATTTTTACTAAATTAGATTCAGATAATTTCTTAATATTATAACTTATTGTAGAGATTGGTAAATTTAATTCCTTCGCTATATCCGATATTGCTAAATCTCTTTTTGATAACAAATTTAAGATTTTTCTTGAAGTTTTATTAGCAATAACATTACCTAAAATCTCTGCTTGCTCGTCATTTAAATCCGCTAAAAGGTAAGTAGATTCTGACATTTTTTTATTTATATTATTTTATAATTTATAAATTTAGTTATAGGTTCAATTTAATTTAAAGTCTTTTTTCAATAAAACTTGCTCTATCTTTTATAGAAATAAAAGGTACTTTAATTATTTTATATCTTAATATTTTATAAGCTTTTAATATACATTTTGCTATTTCTTTTGCTTCTTTTTCTTCTTCTTTTTTTATTTTATCTTTTTTATATATTTTTAAAGGATCTAAAAAGAAAATTTTTTCATATCTTATTTTTTTTGATTTTTTAAAAAAAATTTTAGGTATTTTTATTTTATGATATAAATAATAACCTAATGTATCTCCAAAACCCCTATCCAAAAAATGATTTTATCCTTACTTTTTATTTTTTTATTTATTGTTCTTGTAATATAAAAATTTCTTTTTGTAATATTCTCGAATTAATTTCTTTTATATTTTTACCATTAAACTTTTTTTATAATAATTTTAGCAGCTTCTTCTGCAGTTTTATATTTTTTAGAAAGTTTTTTTATCACTGAAGTTTTTCCTGAACCAAGGCCATCTGATATAACATACAGTTTATTTTTAATTGATTTTTTCATTTTATTAATTTATTCAATAAATTTATTTGCTATAGAAAACATTTTACTTTCATCAAATCTTTTGCACATTATTTGTAATCCTATAGGGATATTATTTATTTTCCCTATCGGAATTGAAATTGAGGGAATTTCTGCTAAATTAGCTGGAATTGTAAAAGAATCGTAAGAATACATTTCTTCTACAGAAAGTTTAGTTCCTATTTTATGTGGCAGTTTTGGAACTGTTGGTAAAACAATTGCATCATAATTAATAAATATTTTATCAAATTCTTTTTTTATTAGTTGTTTAACTTTTAATGCTTGCCTATAATATTTTCCTTTATATTCTGCTTGGCATATTTCTTGCCCACCTAAAATTCTTCTTAAAACTTCTTTTCCGCAAGAATCTTCTATCCTTTTACCAAATCTTCTTCCATCAAATTTTCTTGTAGCAGAAAAAAATTCAACATAACATATAGGGTAATATGTTTGAACAGCTAAATCAATATAAGTTGGCTTTATTTTATTAAATATAAAATTTTCTTTTTCACATATATTCATAACTTTATTCAAAACAAAATTGTATATTCTTTCATCACATTTCATTTCTAAAAAAGCTATTTTTATCTTATTTAATTCTATAAATTTTATTTCTTCAGATTCATAAGTTATTGGATCTTTTTCGTCTTTTCCTTTTATTACATTTAAAATTAATATCGCATCTTCTATATTTTTAGTTATTGGAGAAATTTGATCTAAGCTCATGCTTAAGTCAATTAAACCATATCTGCTTACTAAACCATAAGTAGGTTTAACTCCAATAACACCGCAATGAGAAGCCGGATTTCTTACACTTCCTCCAGTATCACTTCCTAAAGAGATATCACAAAAATCAGCAGCAACACTAGCTGCACTTCCAGAAGAAGAACCACCAGGAATTAAATCAAGAGCAGTAGGATTTTTACAAACTCCAAAAGCAGAAGTTTCTCCTGAAGAACCACAAGCAAATTCGTCCATATTACACATTCCTATAATTAATCCGTCTTCTTCTTTTAGTTTTTTTATTACTGTTGCATCATAAGGTGCTTTATAATTCTCTAAAGTTCTAGAAGCACAATTACAAATCATCCCTTTAACATGAATATTACTTTTTACAGAAATTATTTTTCCAGCTAATTTTCCAGCTTCACCCTTTTTTATTTTTTCATCTATTATTTTTGCTTCTTTTTCTGCATTCTCATTAAGATGCAATATTGCATTTATTTTTTTCCCTTTTTTATTATTTCTTTCTATATTTTTTAAATAGAATCTTAATTTTTCTTCTGTTATTCCCATTTTTTCTTTTCAGCTATTAAAAAATTATTATTTTTGTTTGGAGCATTTTCAAAAAAAGTATTTCTAAAATCTAAATCCAAATAATTCTCACTTTCACTTTCTTTTCTCCTATCCTTTTCTCTTTCAATAAAAAAATCTTCTATATTTTCATTTACAGAATCTAAAACTTTAGAAAACTTATCTATTATATTTTTTGCTTCTTTTTTTATATTTTCTTTTTCTTCTTCACTTAACATAATATAAAAAGAAAAAAAGAGTTTAAAAATATTAGTAAATAAAAAATAAAAAAGAAAATAAAATATTTAAAGATCTTATTCAAATTCTTCGCTTTCTTCTTCAATTTCTTCTAAATCTTCGTCATCTTCTTCAAGTTCATCTAAATCTTCATCAAATTCTTCGCTTTCTTCTTCAATTTCTTCTAAATCTTCGTCATCTTCTTCAAGTTCATCTAAATCTTCATTTTTTATATCCTTTGCCATTCTCATAAAGAAATTTAAGGGTATATAAATTTATTGTTTTATTGTTTCTTATATTATTTCTTATAAGATTTTCCAGTATATTTTTTATATCTTCTTCTTGCTTCTCTTATTTCTTCTGCATTTTTTAAGATGCCTAATTCTTCTATATTTTTATAAAATATTGCTTTTTCTTCTATTTTAATATTTAATATATTTTTTCTTTAATATTTTAGTTAAAGAAGAATAAAAAGTTAAATTATGTAATGTTGCTAATCTAAAAGCTTCTTCTTTATCGTTTTTAAAAAGATTTATAAAATTTTTCCTTGTATATTTTTTACATAATTCACAATCACAATACTTAGATATCTTTTTTTGATTACAATATTTTTTTCTTATATTTATTGTTTCGAAAGAATTAAGTAAATTTTTTTTATTTGGTTTTTTTGTGAAAACAAATAATCTTTTATGTCTTGCATCTCGAGTTGGAATAACACAATCAAAAAGATCGTATCCAATTTTTCTACATTCTATAATATCTTGCGGCTTTCCAATACCCATTGCATATTTTATTTTGTTATTAGGTATCAATTTAGAAACGTATTCTAACATTTCTGTCATTAATTTTCCTTTTTTTATAGGAAATCCCCCATAAGCATATCCGTCAAAACCTATTTTTATTAATTCTTCTGCACAAAATTTTCTTAATTTTTTGTTATTACCACCTTGAATTATTGCAAATAATAATGGCCTTTCTTTTTTGTTCTTTGTTATTTTTTCAAATTCTTTTTTACATTTTCTTGCCCAAAAAATAGTTCTTTCAACAGATTCTTTTTGTTTTTTATAATTATAAGATGGATAAGTACATTCATCTAAACACATAATAATATCACTTTTTATTTTTATTTGTAATCTTATACATTCTTCTGGAGTTAAAATTATTCTTTTTTTATCAATAAAAAAAATAACTTTATCTTTTTCTATTTTCCCTAAATTAGGATTCTTATGTAATAAACTCATTATTTGAAACCCGCCAGAATCAGAAATAATCAAACCATTAAATTTCATATATTCGTGGATTCCTTCTCTTTTTATTTTTTTAATTAAATTATTTTTTAAAAGATGAAAGATATTTACTACAACTCCTTCTGTTCCGGATTTTTTTAAATCTCTTGATGTTAAATATTTTATTTTACCTAATGTAGCATCTGGAAGAAAAATTGGTAATTTAAATCTCTTGTTATTTAAATTTAGAATTTTCATCTTTCTTATTAAGAAATTTAATCTTTTATAATAAAATTCTTATTTATAATTATGGTGTAAGTCTATCTCTATCTCTTGGAAACATTGTTGCTTCTTTTATGTTGTCCAAATTACAAATAACTTGAGTTAATCTTTCTAAACCAATACTCCAACCAGCATGTGGTGGAGCTCCATATCTAAAACTGTCTATGTAATCTTTAAAATTCTTAGGATTTAATCCTTTTTCTTTTATTCTTTCTATTAATAATTCTGGTATATGAATTCTTTGCCCGCCAGAGCTTATTTCTATACCTTTGTATAAAGCATCAAAACCTTCGCTATATTTAGATTTAGGATCTGCATTTTTTGGCATGATATAAAATGGTTTCAAAGAAGATGGCCAAGAATGAACAAAAACTATATTATCTTTATAGAGATCGCATAATTTTTTTTCTTGTTCTGGTGTAAAATCTTCTTCATACTTACCATTAATTTTTTCTATTGCCTCATCATAACTTAAATAAACTCCTTTTGGAACTTTTAAATTAATATCAAGAAACTCTAATTCTTTTTTACATTTTTTTAAAATATTTTTTACTATGTATATAATACATTCTTCTAATTCTTTCATTATTGTCATTTGGTCTGCAAAAGCCATCTCTATATCCATTTGTCTTATCTCATTAATATGTCTTGTTGTATTATGTTTTTCTGCTCTAAAAACAGGAGTGATTGTAAAGGTTTTTTCCATACTGCAAGCAAGCATTTGTTTGTATAATTGTGGTGATTGAGCAAGATAAGCTTTTTTTTCAAAATATTGAACAGGAAATAATTCTGTTCCACCTTCACTTGCAACACCTATAATACAAGGATTCTGTATTTCAATAAAACCTTTTTTATAAAAAAATTCTCTAAAAGAAAAAGCTATTTCTGTCTGTATTTTAAATATAGCTTGTGTTTTTCTTCTGTGGAAATCTAAAAATCTATAATCTAATCTTTTTGGTAATTCTGTTTTACTAAAATCAGAAACATCTATTGGTAAAGGATGCTGTGCTTTGCTTATAATCTCAAATTTTTCTGGATTAATCTCTGTTCCTCCTGGTGCTTGCGAATTTTTTACTGCTTTTCCTTCTATACTCACAACAGATTCTCTTGGAACCTTATCTATAGAATCAAAAATATTATCTTTTGTTATTCCTTTTATAGCAGTTATTTGTATTATTCCAGTTATATCTCTTAAGATTAAGAATTTTATTTTTCCTAAATCTCTAATATCATGTACCCAGCCATAAATTTTATATTTTTTTTCTTTTCCTTTCAAAACATTTTCTATATAAGATCTTTCCATTTTAAAATCTTTAAAGAAATAAATATTTAAAAATATAACTAAAAAAATAAAAATTTAAAAATTATTTTTTGTGTTATTTTTATTCTTTTTTATACAATCTAAATTTTATTCAAATTCTTCGCTTTCTTCTTCAATTTCTTCTAAATCTTCATCATCTTCTTCTGTTTCTTCTTCGTTAGATTCTTGGGATTTTTCTACTTCTTTAGGAGTTATCCCTTTTCTTTTCATAAAACAATCTTTACAATAAACAGGTGTTCCTTCTCTTGGTTTAAAAGGAACTTCGCCTTCTTTACCACAATCGCTACATGTTATTTTATGCATTTGTCTAGGCCCGTTAAATCTTCTAAAACCTCTTCTCCTTCTTCTATTTTCGTATGCCATTATTAAACCTCCTTACATAAACTTTTACTTTATTATATATAAGAAATCGCAAAAACGATTCTTATATTCTAAAATTTGTAAATATTTGTATTTATAAATCTATATGTTTATTTTATAGATTTTTAATTTCTTTTAAACCATCCAATTGTTTTTTTTATTCCTTCTTCTAAACTTATTTTTGGTTCCCAGTTTAATTCTTTTTTAGCTTTTTTATAGCTTAAAGAAGAATATTTAACTTCCCTAGGTAATGCATCTTTAAAAATTGGTTCTTGTTTAAAATTTAATTCTTTTGCTATAACATAAAACAATTTTTTTATAGATGTTTGATTTGAAGTTGAAATATTATAAATATGAGATGGTGTCTTTTTTAAAGCAATAATATTTGCTCTCACTACATCATCAACATATATAAAATCTCTAGTTTGATTACCATCTCCAAAAATAATAGGTCTTTCATTTTTTAACATTTTATTTATAAAAATAGGAATAACACCTGCTTCTCCTCCTTTTTGTCTTGGCCCGTAAACATTACTATATCTTAAAGAAACAAAATCTAACCCGCTTTCTTTATTATACATTTCCAAGTATAATTCTACTATATATTTACTTAATCCGTACTGATTAATTGGATAAACTTCATAAGATTCTTTTATAGGTAAGTATTTCTTTTGTATATTTCCGTAGCATGCAGAAGAACTAGCATAAATTATTTTTTTTACATTTTGTTTAAATGAATTTTTTATTATATTTATGCTTCCTAAAATATTAATCTTAGCATCTTCTAAAGGATTAGAAATAGAGAAATTAATATCTTTTTGAGCTGCATGATGATTTACAATATCTGGTTTTTCTTTTTTGAAAATTTTCTTTATTTCTTCTTCATCACAGATATCTGCTTTGTAAAATTTTGCTTTCTTATTTATATTTTTTTTATCTCCACTAGACAAATTGTCAATTACAATAACATCATAACCAAGTTTTATATAAGAGTCTACGATATGACTTCCAATAAAACCTGCACCTCCAGTAACAATTATCTTCATTTTAACTTTTTTTATTTAATAAAGTTTTAATAATTTCATAAGCTTCTTTTCCATTTATTTTTCCTTTAAATTTACTCATTACTAATCCCATATAAGCATTTATAGTTAATCCTGGCTTTTCTTTAATTATTTTTAATATTTCCTCTTCTATATTTTCTATCTTTTCTCTCTTTAATGCTTCATTAACACTTTTCCCTAAAACAATCTCTTCCATGATAATTTTAACATCACTCTCATTAATTTTTTTTGATTGCAAAGCTTGAATGATTGTTTCTAATACATCTAAAGTCAAAATTTTTGTAGATTTATTTGTTTTTTTTTCTATTTCTTTTCTCCATACAGTTAACATTTTTGCTATAAGTTCAGGATTATTATATACTGCTAATAATTCTTCAAAATCTTCTATCCTTTTTTCCTCCAGAAGTTCTTTAATTAATTCTTTATGAAGTCCTTTTTTTTCTAATTCAGATTTTATCTCGGATTTTAATTTAGGAAGATTTTCTTTTATTTTATTTATAAAGTCTCTAGAAATATGTAACAAAGGTAAATCTGTTTCAGGATACATTCTCGATGCTCCTGGTAAAGGCCTTAAAAATTCTGTTGTTCCATCTTTTAATGCTTTTTTTACTTCTTCTTTACTTTTATTTTCTCTTATTAATTTTTTTTGTCTTTCTATTTCTCTTAAAATTGTTTTTTCTATTAAATCTGGTTCTTGAACTCCCTTAATTTCTATCCGAGCTCCTTGTTTTCCATCGACATTAACCGACATATTAATATCTTGTCTTATAGTTCCTAAACCTCTCTTTACTTTACAAGCCCTTAAAATTTCTCCTATCTTTAAAGCAACTTGTTTTGCTTGTTGTGCATTTTTTATGTCCGGATATGTTGTTATTTCAACTAATGGAATTCCTAATCTGTCTAATCTGTAAATTCTATAATTTTTTTCTTCTTTTATTATTCTTGCAGCATCTTCTTCTAAAATTACTTTAGCAATTCTAACTTTTCCGAAATCTGTATCAACATATCCATTTTTAGCAATCAAAACTGTTCTTTGAAAACCACTGACATTACTTCCATCTATAACAATTTTTCGCATTATTTGAGTATTTTGTAAAATTTCGCAATTTAATAATAAAGAAATTTGTAATGCTATCTTTAATGCTTCTTGATTTATTTCTCTTGGAGGCTCTTCATCTAAATCTACTAAACAAACATTATAATAATAACATTCATAAATAAATGATTTTTCTTTCATAGATTCGTGTTTCGCAGCAATATCTACTTCTCCTTCTTCTCCCGCAACTAAATGTAATTTTCTTTTTATTGTATAATTAGGGACATCTTGTCTTAATATAGAAGGACAATTACAAAATAATTTATTAGTATCTAATTGTTGGTGTATTTCTAAACCACATCTAAGATCAAAATCCTTTTTTATTTCTTCTTTTTTCATCATAATCTTAAAAAGAAAATTAGGTTAATAAAATTAGTGTTTGTTATTTATACAAATTAATAATTGAAAATATAAAAAGTTATTCTAGATACTTTTCTAAACTTTCCTTTATTTTTAAAGTATTTTTTATTTTAATACTATTTGGATCTACTCCACAATATTCCGCAAATTCTCTCATCAAATTTAAGTATTCTTCTGAAAACTCAAATCTTTCTATTTTTGGTTTGAAGATATATCTCCCGCTTTCTTTTATTTTTTCAATTTCAAATCTTATGGGATTAAAATAAATATTATCAGAAGTGATTATTCTCTTAACCTCAATTACATTTGCTTTCTTATCTCTAATTAATCTTTTAAATGCAGGATTTCTTTTATTATCTGTAGGAAACTCTCCAATACCAACTATCTCATAATCTATTTTTTTATCTAATCTCTCTTTGATTTCTTTCCCATAATCAAACAAAGATTTTTTGAACTGATTGTAACCTTTCACCGCAGAACTTCCAGAAACAACTTCGTCTATACAGACTATTTTTATTTTTTCTCCATTATAATTATATTTTAAGAAATTTCTATACCACTTATCCAATATTTTTTCTCTATCTTTAAATCTGCTAGAGTTTGGAGGATATTCTAGTATTTCTGAAGGAAAATGTCTATCTGCTATACACATTAAATCTACTAAAGGAATTGAACCAATAAGAGGAGCAAAGATATAAGTTGGTTTTTTTGACTTAACAATATCTATAATTTTTTTTATTCCTTTAGCAAAAGACTCAAATTCTTCTCTTGTATATTGAGATAATTTATTTTCCATAATTCATAATATCTTTCTGTATTTATAAAACTTTCTATTTTTTAACTATTATAAAGTGATAACTTCATTCTTCCAACCTTTCATTAAATTCTCCTGAAATATTTCTCAACATTAATTCTTTGATCCTCTTTATATCAGAAGTTTTTCCTAAAACATAACTTAATTTAATAAGAGCAACTTCTGGTAACATATCTTTCAAATAAATTACTCCTATTTTTTCTAATTCTCTTGCTGGGCTATAAACATATTCATCTACCCTACCATACAAAGTTTGTGTTGTCATACAAATTATGGTTCCATTGTTAATTGCTTTTTTTATTGAAGGCAAAAGATTTTCTTTTACATCATTACCAATAGCAACATGGCCTAAACCAGAACCTTCTAAGATTATACCTTTATAACAAGAAGAAAGATAATCTATTACTTCCGATTTTAAACCTGGAAAGAATTTTAACAAAAAAACATTTTCTTCAAAAGATAAATCTAATTTAACTTTCTTTGTTTCATCTCTTTTATTATAAAAAGATAAAATTTCTATTTTTCCATCTGGAAAAACCTTAGCTATCGGCTTTTCATTAACAGATTTAAAAGCATCTCTTCTGCTTGCATGTAATTTTCTAACTTTTGTTCCTCTATGAACATAACAATAATCATCATTAATCGTTGCATGTCCAACTACTACAACTTCAGCAATATCGCTAAGAGCGGTATAAGCAGAACATAACAAATTCATTTCTGCATCACTACTTGCTCTATCGCTACTTCTCTGTGCATAAGTTAAAACAACTGGCTTATTAATATCCTTTAAAAAAAAAGATAAAGCAGTAGAAGTATAATGTAAAAAATCTGTTCCATGAGTTATAATAATTCCTTTTATATTTTTATTATTTAAACTACTTTCAACTTCTTTAGCTAAAATTTTCCAGTCTTCCCAACACATATTTTCAGAAGCTTTCATAAATGGAATTTTTATTTGATTAATATTAACTATATTAAAAATTTCTGGATAAAACTTAAATAATTCTTCTGGCTTTGTTATCCAAGAAACTCCTCCTGTTTTGTAATCTACTTTACTAGATATTGTCCCACCAGTTATGATTAAATCTATATAAGGTAAGTTTTTATTTTCTTCTATTTTTATTTTTTCTTCCTCTTTCTTAAATTTTTCTATTAATTCTATATTTATTATATCTTCTTTTTTTATTCCTATATTGTAACCTGAATCTAATTTTATTAATATTAAAGAAGAATCACTTGAAGGAATAAAAGTCCCTTCTATATCTTCTTTAGAAGTAATAACTTTTATTTTATCTCCAAAACTAATATTTTTTTCTATTTTCATTTACTTATAAAAAAACAAATATATAAAAATGTTTTTAAAAACATTTTAAAACTCTTATTGTTTGAAAAGATATCTGAAAAAGAAATTGAAAAAATTTGTAAAGAAGTAATAGAAGAGAATAAAAAAGCAGTTTCTGATTACAAAAATGGAGAAGAAAAAGCTTTATCTTTTCTTATTGGAGCAGTAATGAAAAAGAGTGATAGAAGAGCAGATATTAATTTAATTAAAAAAATTTTATTAAAGGAAATAGAAAAGTAATCATTTTAATAATTCTAATATTGTTCCTATAAGAAATATTAAAGAAAATAAAAATATAATAAATTTATTTATTTTTAATTCATACTCTGGTTTTCTTTCACTATTCTTTTTCGCATTATAATTCATAAATAAAATTAAAATTCCAGTTAAACCGCCAGAAATAACGCCACCTATACCTAATATTTTTATAAAACTATCTATTTTAAATATATAAAATATAATAATCAATCAAATTCTTTAGTTATCCACATTTTCTTATCATAGTCATAATAAACAAAATAGTAAGTCCCTTCAAAATTTATTGGAATATTATATTTATAATTTATAGAATTACATATTATTTCGCTACATAAATTAATTTTTTCTATATAAGTTTCATTAATATTTTTATAAATATAAGCATACTTCCCAAATCCTAATTTATTATTCAATTTTATCTTAAAAATTCTAGATTCTTCTAATGAGATTTCCATGATCTTTTCATTTTCTTTGTATAATTCTACTTTTTTTTCTTCTTTATTGTAAGGGATAGCTAAATAAAATTCACTTTCTATTATTTGATTCGCTCCTCCAACAGTATCATTACTGTCATTTAAACCATCGACAAATAAAAAAGAAGGATCAAAATTTATATTATATGAATTATTTCCAGTAACTTTTAAGTTATATTCTTTATTCATATTATGTAAAATGTTAGGAGAGCATCCAGTTTCAAGACCTTTACTTATTAATTTTATACTTCCATTGTTATAATTAAATCTTAGCAAGAAATATTTTTTATTACTACAATTATCTTCTTGAGAGAAAGTTAGTTTTGCAGAAGATATAATAATAATTAGTAAAAAAATTGCTATTAATAATATTATTTTTTTTTTCATTTGTATTTTTCTAAATAATTTTTAATTATATTTTCATTTAATTCATAATAACTCTTTGAAAATAAACTTCTCATGATACTATTCTGAGAGGATCTAAAATAATTATTATTTGAACATCCTTGATAACATCCATATGAATTTGCATGTAAATAGTTACATGAAGAAAAACAATTTTTTTGATTAAATGGAAGTGAGGATGGTACATATTCGTCTGCTAAATTGGCAAATAAATGTCCAAATTCATGTAATATAATTTGTTTAGGAGAATTTATATTAATACTCCCGATACCCATATAAGCAGAACTTCTTATAATGCTATTTCTCGAAGATAAAACAAATATATAATCATAATTACATGATGATGCAAGTTGTATTGTTTGTTTATTATAACAAAACAAAAAGTTATTATTTATTTCGCAAGTAGTTTTATTTGGAATATAATAAAAATTAAATTTTGTCTTAGCAGATGAAAATGGAGTAAAATTAAAAATTTCATTAATATATAGATTAGATAATTCTAATAATTTAACTTCATCTAAATTATCTGTAAGAAAAACGATATCTATTTTATCTGAAGGTTCTCCATTAATCTTTATTATATTACAATTTCCGGAATTTGGGGATTTAATTATTGGTTTAAAAGAAAAAAAAATAATTAATGTAATAATCAATAAAAATAAAATATTAATTATTATTAATATTTTAAACTTTTTCTCCATATAAATTGTAAAGGTAAAGTATATATATAAATTTTTATATTAAAAATTTTAAAAATTTAAAATAAATTAATATTTTCTAATCCCCTCTCTGCTTCTAATATTAAAATATCTTTATTTTATAAAATGAAAAAAAATAGATATTCCAAATTTTCTATATATTCATACATTATTCTATTTCTTATGAAGAAAAGGAATATTATACGATAATATAATAATAATTCGGGTTTATTTTAGGATTTATCTTAGAATTAATTAAAAAAGGTTGAAGGATATTTTAACTTAATACTTTTATTAATTTAACAATTCTTAACATACTGTTCATTTAAATTGTTACATAATATATAATTATCATTATTTTTTATTTTTATAGAAGGAAGTAATTTTATTTTATCTAAAAACCCTATATTGTTTGGGATAGTCAAATTATATTCTTTTATCCCTTCTATTTTATCAGGATAAGGTTCTGCAAATACTATAGACATTGAATCTTTACTTCCTATGAGTACTATTAAACTTGAACTGTATATAGGATCTCCTAAATTTTTAATCTTAAAATATAAACTTCCATCTTCATTTATACAACCAAAATAAGTTAATGTTAGTTGAGATGGGCAATTAAACTTAGCGAGTTCTTCTGAAGAAGAATCTTGAATTTTTAATATAACATTTTTTAAATATTTTGATAAAATTAATATTGCAGATACAACAATTAATATTAATAATAGAGCAATTATAACTTCCGACATTCCTTTTTTCTTCATAAATTAATTAATAAAGGGGAGTTTTTAATTATTTTGGAAATATTTATTAATTGAGTTAATTTTATAGAGAAATGAAAAATGATATTGTAAAAATAGGCCTAGAAATACATTGTTATTTAACAACAAAAGAAAAATTGTTTTGTAGATGCAAAGCAATAAGACATTTTGTTAAACAAAATATAAAACCCAATACAAATATTTGCCCTATTTGTACAGGAATGCCTGGAAGTAAGCCTATGTTGCCTAACGAAGAAGCAATAAAAAAAGCAATTTCTATAGGATTAATATTAAATTGTAATATTAATAAAAAAATAATCTGGCAAAGAAAACATTATGACTGGCCAGATTTACCAAAAGGATATCAGATAACTCAATCCGGAAGTTATAGTATTCCTTTAGCAGAAAAAGGTTTTTTTGATGGAATAAAAATAAAAGAATTACACTTAGAAGAAGATCCTGCTTCATGGAACCCAGAAACAGGAGAAATAGATTACAATAGGTCTGGCTTACCATTAGTAGAAATTGTTACAGAGCCTAATTTTAATTCTTCTGAACAAGTTGTTGAATGGATAAAAAATCTTTTATTAACTTTATCTTACATAAAAGCAATCGAAAAAAATGCAGGAATAAAAGTTGATGTCAATATATCAACAAATAATGGTGAGAGGGTAGAAGTAAAAAATATTTCTTCTATAGAAAACATAAAAAAAGCAATAGATTATGAATTAAAAAGACAAAAAAAAGAGACAGCAAAAAGAGAAACAAGAAGATTTGATGAAACAATAAATAAAACTGTAGTAATGAGAAAAAAGGAAAAAGAAGAGGACTATAGATTTATACCAGAGCCAGATTTGCCTATACTAAAAATTTCTGAAAAAGAAATAGAAGATATAAAAAAATCTCTTCCAGAAACACCTTCGGAAAAATTAAACAAATTAATAAAAAAGTATAAAATAGATGAAAAGAATGCTAAAATTTTAACAAAAAATTTAGATATAGTAGAATTTTTTGAAGGAGTAGCAGAAAAAATAGATGCAAAATTTGCATTGCCATGGATAACTATAGAATTATTAAGAGTTTTAAACTATAATAAAAAAAGTTTAGATGAAGTTGATATTAAAGTAGAACATTTTATAGAACTTTTAGAAGCCGTAAAAAATAAAAAAATAACAGAACTAAAAGCAAAACAAATTTTAAATGAATTTGTTCCTAATTCCTTTTCAATAAAAAAGAACCTTAAAGAATTTGAAAAGATATCTGAAAAAGAAATTGAAAAAATTTGTAAAGAAGTAATAGAAGAGAATAAAAAAGCAGTTTCTGATTACAAAAATGGAGAAGAAAAAGCTTTATCTTTTCTTATTGGAGCAGTAATGAAAAAGAGTGATAGAAGAGCAGATATTAATTTAATTAAAAAAATTTTATTAAAGGAAATAGAAAAGTAATCATTTTAATAATTCTAATATTGTTCCTATAAGAAATATTAAAGAAAATAAAAATATAATAAATTTATTTATTTTTAATTCATACTCTGGTTTTCTTTCACTATTCTTTTTCGCATTATAATTCATAAATAAAATTAAAATTCCAGTTAAACCGCCAGAAATAACGCCACCTATACCTAATATTTTTATAAAACTATCTATTTTAAATATATAAAATAACAAAAAAATAATGAATGGAACAAAAGAAGAAAAAATCCATCCTTTCATTCTTCCTAATTTTAAATCAAATCTAAACATGTCACGTATTGCAATAGACAAAGAAAAATAAGCTGTAAACAAAGTAAGTACAGCTAAAGATGAGTAAATTCTGTTTAAAGATAAAGTTGCAATTTCATTTATGTTTTCTGCAAAATTTCCTAACAATACAAAACTAAAAATAGAATATAATATAAAAGGAACTAAAGTTCCTATTATTATTACATCTTTTATATAATTTTCTTTTCCATGCATAACTCTATTAACTTCTGGTATAGCAGAAAAACCTAAAAAACTAAAAAGAATAACACCAAAAGGCAAAAAAAAATTTTCTTTATTTACATACATTAGATTTTCTAATTTTATTGACTTTACATAATTAATAAAAATAATTAGAAACAAAATAATAACTAAAAACATTGAAATTTTTTCATATTTTTTTAAGGCTTTTAATCCAATAAAAGTTAAATAACACATTATTAGCCAGAAAAAACAAGAAAAAATAAAACTATAATTGAAATTTCCAAAAATTAGATAAGATAAACTTTCTCCTTCAGCAATAATGTATGCTATTAAAGCAGAATATATACCAAAAATTGTTGCAAAAAACATTAAAAATTTTCCTATTTCTCCAGTATATTTTTCTGCATATCCAACAAGTTGAAGATTTCCTTTTGTTCTTAATACTATTTCTCCTAAATATAATTTTATAGTAAGAATAAATAAAAAAACAAATAAAATAACTAATAAACCTGGTATAAATCCTGATTTACTAACAACATAAGGAATTCCTAAAAATCCTGCGCCTACAATAGTTCCAATTAATATTGCTAAAGCTGGAATAAATTTTAATATTGTTTTCACCATCTTTTTTACTATAAATCATAAGATATTACTTTTAAGATTATAGGCCTACGAGGATTCGAACCTCGATTTCTCGGTCCGAAGCCGAGTAGTCTATCCATTGACTTATAGGCCTAATCTTCTAAATGTATTTTAAATATACAATTATTATATCGAAAGATTTAATAAATGTTTTTATTTAAAATTAATTATAATGAAGAAGAAAAAAGAACTTGGAATAACAGCAAAAAAAGATGAATTTTCAGAATGGTTTACTCAACTCATAATAAAAGCAGATTTGGCAGATTATTCTTCTGTTTCGGGATGTTTAGTTTATAAACCCTATTCTTATGCAATATGGGAAAAAATAAAAGAAATATTAGACAAAGAATTTAAAAAGATTGGAATAAAAAATTGTTATTTTCCTTTATTCATACCAGAAAAATTACTAGAAAAAGAAAAAGAACATGTCGAAGGATTTTCTCCAGAAGTAGCATGGGTCATTAAAGCGGGAAATACAGACTTAAAAGAAAAATTAGCTATAAGGCCTACAAGCGAAGCAATAATGTATGATTCTTATTCCAAATGGATTAGAAGTTATAGAGATTTACCATTAAGATTAAATCAATGGAATAATGTTGTTAGATGGGAATTTAAAAACCCAATACCTTTTTTAAGAACAAGAGAATTTTTATGGAATGAAGGGCATCATGTTTATTCTAATGAAAAAGAACTAAATGAAGATAAAGAAAAAATACTAAAAATTTATTATAATTTTATGAAAGAATATATGGCTTTACCTGGAATAATAGGAAGAAAAACAGAAAAAGAAAAATTTGCAGGAGCAAAAGCAACCTACACGATAGAAGTTATTTTGCCTAATGGAAAAGCTATTCAAGGACCAGATTATCATGATGATGGTCAAAATTTTTCAAAAGCATACAATATAAAATATTTAGATGAAGATGGAAAGGAAAAATATGTTTATCAATCAACTTATGCAATTTCAACAAGAATGCTTGGAGTTATGTTTATTGTTCATTCAGACAACAAAGGTTTAATATTACCACCTAAACTAGCTCCAATACAAATTGTTATTGTTCCTATATTTTTCGAGAAATCAAAAGAGAAAGTTTTAAAAGAAGCAAAAGAATTAGAAAAAAAACTAAAAAATTATAATGTTTTTTTAGATTCTAGAGAAAATTACAAACCTGGATTTAAATTTAATGAGTGGGAATTAAAAGGAGTTCCTTTGAGAATAGAAATTGGTCCTAAGGATATAGAAAAAAACCAGGTTGTTATTGTAAAAAGAACAACAAATGAAAAAAGAATTGTTAAAATTAAGAATATAGAAAAAGAAGTGAAAAAAACTTTGGAAGAAATACATAATGAACTTTATGAAAAAGCATTAAAACTAATGAACGAAAGTATTTTAATAGCTAAAGATTTTGAAGAGTTAAAAAGAATAATAAATAATAAAAAAATTGCTTTAACTACATTATGTTCTTCAGAAGGATGTGAGGAAAAAATAAAAGAAGAAACATCTGCAAAAACCCTTAATATACCTGAAGATAAAAAAATAGGAAATGAAAAGTGTATTATTTGTAATAAAAAAGCGTCCTATTATGTTTATATTGGAAAAAGTTATTAAATTTAATTAAATTATTTTTTTAAATTTTTATCTAATTGTATTTATTTACCAATTCTTCTATCTTATCTTTAAATTTTTTTAAATTTTCTACATTAAGGGTAGCTCCTGTTGCCATTTCGTGACCTCCACCAGTAGCGTTTTCTAATTTTTTTATTGCTTCTTCTGTAATCTTTTTGGCATTTTCCCCACGAATAGAAACATTTGCTTTTGAACCTTTTATATAAACAACAACAATAAATTTATCTGGGTTTTCATAAAATAGTTTATTAGAAAGATCTGCAGATAAAGAGAGATTCCCAGAATATTGAAAATATATTATCTTTTTCTCTTTTTTTATAAATTTTTTTGTACGTTCTAATAATTTATTAAATGTTTTTTCTACTTGATTAAATCTTTCTAACATAAAATTTGTTTTTTCTTCTTTTAATATTTCATAAGGAGATTTTATTTTTTGTAATATTTTTATCATTTTTACAACATTAGAAGTTTTGTCTTTTAAAGCAAAATTTAAAATTCTTACAATCTTTCCAAACTCTGTTTTATATAATATATCAAAAGCATTTTTTATATTTTCATAATTTAATAATTCTTTGTAATCTTTTTTAAAATCGCTTATAAAATCTGGTATATAACCATCACTTATACAACCTGCTAAAGCTATCCATAGATCTTCTCTTTTTTTGTTTATTTTATAACACCAATATGTTACAGGCTCTTTAGATTTTTTTTCTCCTTTTGCAATATTATAATAATAAATTTTTTCTTTTTCTATATCATAATTTTGATTTACATCATGATGATCTATCCAAACAATGGGTATATTCATCTCATAAACTTTATTAATAAAATCTTTACTAACTAAAGGTTTATCTAAAATGAATACATAATCTGAATTTAATTCCTCTATTTTTTTTATATAACTCTTATTTAATTCTGGTCTAGATTTTATTGCAACTCCTTTTCCTTTATTAATAAAACGGCTCAACAAAAGAAAACTACACAAGCCGTCTAAATCGTCATCAAAAAAAAATAAAGGATTGTTTGTTTTTTCTAAATGAATTAATATTTCTTCTATTTGTTCTTTAGTTAACATTTTTTAAAATATTTTTTCTAACATAATATTTTCTTTTAGTTCGGATAATTCTTTTAAAAAATTATTTACCTTTTCTGGATTTTTTAGTATTTTTTCTAATTCTTTTGGATTACTATTTATTATTGAATCAAGATTATCGAAATGTTCTATAATCATTTTAATATCTTCCTTTGGGAAATCTAACTTATCAAGTAACCTATATCCTTTAGGTTTTATGTATTCTTCTTTTGTGTTAGGAAAATATATCTCTATGATTCTAGATGTTTCTAATAGATTATCAAAATTTAATTTAGAAATTTCTTTATTGTATTTTTTATTTTTTTCTTGGCAATAGTCTTGTATTATTAATTTTTTTATTTTATCAACTTCTTTAATTAATTCTTTCATTCTTATTTTTAATAAGATTCCTTCATTTCCCAATTCTACTATATCTTTTTTCATCATATTTGATATTCTTAAAATAATTTCTATTCTTTGTAATAAAGAAGAAACATCATTTATAGATACTAAGCTTGTAATTTCTAATTTATTTAAATTTAACAAGAGATTGTTATAAATTTCTTTTTGTTTTTCTAATATCTGCAGTTTTTCTAAAGATTTATTTAAAATATCTCTTGTATCTCTTAAAGAATATTTAAGATTATTATAATATAAAGTTATTGAAGATTTCCTTTCAGAAATCGCTATAACTAAAGTTTTTAGTTGTTTTGCTGTTCTTTCTGCAGCTTGATGTCTTGATCCTGTTTCTTCTGTTAAAATTTTTGGGTCGGGAATTAATAAACAATTAGCATAGATAATTTTTTTTAAGTCTTTAGATAAAATAATAGCACCATCCATTTTGCTTAATTCAAATAATCTTTGTGGAGTAAATTTGCAATTTAATTTAAAACCTCCGGAAATAATCTCTTCGACATTGCTAGAAGCAATAACTATTAGAGCTCCTCTTCTTCCTAAAACAATATCATCTATTCCTCTTCTTAAAGGCGTGCCTGGAGAAACTAATTTCAAAGCATCTAAGATATCAAATTTTTCTTTCTTTTTTATTTCAATAAAATCCTCTTTCTTTTCTTCTACAGTATTTTTTAAAGAAATAAGATTATTGTCTATATTTTCCTCTTTTTTATTTTTTTCTTCCATTTTTTTAAATGGTTAGAAATATTTATAAATTATGCTATTATAATACTTATATGAATAAATGGTTAGAATTATTGATAGGTTTAATACTTTTAGTAGGAGCAATTATTTTTGCTTTTAATTCTGCAAATTGGGGTGCTTTTTGGAATTTTAAACATGCTGCTTGGGAATTTTTTAAAGGTGGTTTAATTTGGTTTGTTATTTTAATAGGAGTATTATTCATTATTTTAGGAATATCTGATTTAAAAGAATAAAAAAGAAAGGGGGAAAAATTAAGCAAAAATAATTGCTTTTGATAATTATTTCTATAAATTATTTTAAACTATTTTATTAATTAAATTTAAATATTTCTTAATACAAATTTCTTAATATAAATAGAAAAATATATTAATTTCTTCTTAGTTTTGAATTTATGGAAGATAATTATTTATGTATCAAATGTAAAGGTAAAGGATTGTGTGGAAAAAAATGTCCTATATTAAATAAATTTAAAATTAAAAATTTAAAAAAAACTTATTTCTCAAGTTCTTTGCCTCCAGAAATTTTTGTTAGCACATACAATTATCCAAATGTAAATAGCGGAATTTTATCTCCAGAGGAATATGGAGATACTTCTTATTACTCTTCTTCTGAAATATGGTATAAAAATAATTATGATATAGAAAAAATTTTATTCTTGAGATCAAATTTAATTTATTCAAAATTTAAAACAAAAATAAAATATGATCAAAAAAATAAATTTTTAGAAATAGCTAAAGAGATATCTTTAACAAATAAGCCTGTTTCTGCAGAAATCTTTCTTTTAAAACCAATAAAAAATAAAATTTTAATTAATAATTATTATCCCGTCATAGGAAATCCCGCTCCTCTAAAAAATATAAGATTAGGAGAAAATATAAAAACAGAAAGGAAAGCAGAATATTTATTAAATGATATTGACGTAAAGGCAGAGGATGCTATAATAGAATTATATAAATCTAAATTAAAAATAGAGCAGATAATAAGACTTTTATCTGTTGGGAATTTAGGAAGGAAAAAAGAAAGAAAATTAGTTCCTACAAGATGGAGTATTACTGCTACAGATGATATTATCTCAAGAAAACTTTTAGAAAAAATAAAAACATATCAAGAAATTTCTGAAATTTTAGTTTTTAATTCCTACTACATAGGAAATCATTATGAATTTATATTAATTCCAGACAAATTCTCCTTTGAAGTTATAGAAGCAAAGCTAACTGGAAGTGTATGGAACCCTAACATGCCAACATATTTTGCAATAGACTATGAAGATTTTTATGGAAGGAAAAAATATGCTAAAAATGTAACTGGAGCATATTATGCAAATAGATTAGCTTTATGTGAGTATTTAAAAAAAATAAAAAGACAAGCTGCTTGTTTAGTAATTAGAGAATGCAGAAAAGAGTATTATGCTCCTTGTGGTGTTGGTGTATTGAGAGAAGCAAGCAGAGGGGCTTTTTCTAAAGAAGCTGAAAGATTCTCTAGCTTAAAAGATGCTTTTGAAGTCATACAAAAAAGATTAAAATTACCTATAAAAAATTTTATAGAAAAATCTTGGTTAATAAAAAAATATAAAGAACAAAAAAAGATAACTTACTATTTATCTAACTAAAAAAATCAAAAGAGTTTCAATTAAAGCTGCTAAAAAGAGTAATGGTAAAATAACATAAATAAATATTTCCAATATTAAGGAAAATTCTTTAAAAAATTTATCTTTAAAATTCTTTCCTTTTTTTAAAATAGAAATACCTAACTTTAAACCAAAAGCGAAAGATAAGAGAACCGCAAATAATTCAAATATACCATGTGGCAATAATTTCCATAGATTCATTACATCATTATTTTTTATTGAAAACTTTATTATATAACCTAATATATAACCATTAATTAAAGTTAAAAATAATGGATAAATTCCAAAAAATAAACCAAAAATTAAACCAAAAAAAGCTGTTTTTAAATTATTTTGAAAAATAAAAATAAAAATTTGAAAAAAATTCATTCCTTCTGTGATCTTTAATATTTCTTTAATAAGATTATTTATTTTTTCTTCTAAGGAAAAATAAAAAAAATATCCTAATATACTAGAAAAAAAATAAAGAATTAAAATAAAATAAATATAATTTCTATTTTTTTTTATATAATTAATATATTTTACATATTTATTCATTTTTATCTAAAAATCTTTCTTAATAAATTTACTTTATTCCTATATTTTCTTTTTAAATAAAATCCATACAATAAACCTATAATAAGACCTCCTAAATGGGCAGTATTTGCAATAGTTAAACCTAAACTAATAGAAACTGCCCATAGAGCCAAAAGCATAAAAAGCATTCCTAACCAAAGGGGCATTGGTAAAAAGAAAAATACATAAACTTTTATTTTCGGCAATAAAATCATTAATAAACCACCCAAAGCAAATAAAGCACCAGAAGCTCCAACAGCATAAGAATTAATGTCTTTATTGAATAAAAAACTAAACAAAACAAAAAATAAAGCTGCAAAAATTCCACTTAAAATGTAAAATCTAAAAAATCTTTTTCTACCAATAATTTTTTCAACAAAATTCCCAATAAAAAATAAAGAAATCATATTGGCAAATAAATGGAATGAATTAGCATGCATAAAAAAATGGGTTATGATTGTCCATAAGTATTTTCCTTTCAAAATAAATAATGGATTTAAAGCTAAATATTTTGTTAAATCTAATTGAACTATAAAAAAAATATTAAATATAAAGAAAAAAAGTATATTTATTATGATAATTAAATTTGTAACACTAATAAAAAAATATTTATTTCTCATTTTTTCTTTTTAAAAGATTTTTTTATAATCTTTTTCTTATTTTTTAATCTATCTTTTCTCTTTTTTTCTTTTAATATAGCCTCTCTTCTTTTTTTATTTTTTTCCTCTTTTAAAGACAAATCTTTTATTTCTTCCTCTACATTTTTTATTTGTTTTTCTTTCTTTTCTATAAGAGACTTTAATTCATTTATCAAAAAAGAATTATCTTTTAATTCATAAATGTTTCCACATTCTGGACAGGTAAAATTATTAAATAAAGCATTTTCTTCTGATATATCTATTACGCAAGTTTTACAGAAATAAAATCTTTTTGTTTCTCTACTCTTTAGTTTATTTATTAATTCATTTTTTTCTTTTTCTAATTCTTTCTTTAAAAATTCTAAACATCTTTTTTTATCTAATGTCCAATAATATGTATACCATCCTTTCTTATTATCTTTTTTCCTTGTAAAAGATACTATTCTATGATTAGAAAGATTATATAGTATATTTCTAACTTGATTTATTGTAAGATTTAATTTTTTTGTTATTAAAAATTCATTAACATTTTTTTTATTTTCTAAAATTTTAAGTATATTTACAGCTTGTTTACCAATAACTCTTTCTATAGCATTTTCTAATAATTTTTGTTGCATCTTCTATTTTAATAATTTTTATTTTCTATAGTTCTTATTTTAATAGGCTATTAAAGATTATATATCTTTTGTTTTTAAAAGATAGTAACTACTTTATAGTTTATGCAAAAATATTTATATATAGAAAGAGAATTTTTTTTATGGCTTTATTTAAAAGGAAAAGAGAAGAAAAAAATATAGAACTTCCAGAATTACCTAATTTACCAGAATTTCCGCCAATTTCTTCGATAAGTCAAAATAAAGACTTAAATTTTTATGAAAAAGATTTTGAAAAAAGAGATAGAGATTTAGAATTGTCCCCGCTTCCTTCTTTTAAGGAAAATGATAAATTAAAAGAAGAAGTAACAAAAACTATAATTAAAGAGGATATAAATGATACAAATAAAAAATTTATAAAAGAGGATATAGAAGAAGAAAATCTAGAAAAATCTTTTTATAACTATGATAAAGAAGAAAAAGAAGAATTAGAGGTAATAAAACCGCAAATAAAAGCTCCTTTGATAAAAGAAATTGACAAAAAATTTGAAAAAGATTTTGAAAAAGAAGATTTAAAAGAAATTAAAATAAATAACAAAACATCGAATGAAAAAAAAGGTCCTTTATTTATTAGAATTGATAAATATAAAAATGCTATAGAAAAAATACAAGATGTAAAACAGCAATTAATGGAAATAGAAAAAATGTTAAGAGATATAAAAGAATTGAAAGAAAAAGAAGAATTTGAAATAATTGAGTGGGAAAAAGAAATACAATCTGCAAAATCAAAAATAGATAGTATTGACAAACTTCTTTTTTCAGAATTAGAAGAATAGTGCTTTAAATAAAAATGGAAAAAAAAATATATCTAAAAAAAGATTTTTATGAAGTAATTAAATCGAAAAAGGATTTATTAGGTATAGAATTAAGTTTAATTAAAATTTTACAAATTATAAAAAGGTATTCTTTCTTAAGAAAAAAAGAAATTTTATTAAAGATACAAATTAAAGAAAAATTAAAAAATATACATTCTGAAATAAATTACATTTTTTTAAATTATTTACCAAAAATAGAAGAAAAAAGTGAAGATATTAAAAAAAATAAAAAAACTTTATTATTAAAAGATAAAAAAGAAATAAAAAATAAGGATGTTTTAGAATTAGAGTTGAGAGAAATACAAAGAAAATTAAAAGAATTAGAAAATTTTTAAAATAATGAAGTAAAAAGAATCTTTAATATCTTTTTAAAAATAAATAAAGAAAAATTTTTAAGTAAGAGTAATCTAGAAAATTAATAAATATGAGATTATTCTTTTTTATGATAATTCACAATTTTTTTTATTTTTAATGCTATTTCTTTAGATTTTAAAAAAACATCTTCTGAAGAAAAGCCATATATTTTCCATCCAAATGATTTTATTGTAGAATATTTCTTTTTAAGAGTATTATTCTTTTCCTTTATACTTTCTCCTATTATCTCAATTACAATTTTTTCTTTTGGAAAAGCAAAATCAACTTGATAATTTCCAATAGAATACATAATCTTAGGAAAGATTCCTATATTATTCAATTCTTTAAGTAACTCCTTTTTCGCCTTTATATTTATATCTTCAACTTCTTTAATTTCCTCTTTTGGTATTTCAAAATATTCTTCCTTTTTTTTAAATTTATTCTTAAAAAATTTTATTAAACCCATATTTATCAAAAGATTTTACTCTTTTTAAACTTTTGTTATATCTTTACATTTTTAAATAAACAGTAAAATTTATATAGAACGAATGTTTATTAAAAGGAATGGAAAAAGACATGAAAGAAATAGGTAAAGTTACTCATTTCTTTGACAAAATAAGTGTTGCTGTTGTTGAACTTACAGATTCCTTGGAAGTAGGAGATAAAATAAAGATAAAAGGAACTACAACTGATTTTGAACAAGAAGTAAAGGAAATGCAAATTGAACATCAAAAAATTGAAAAAGCAAAGGCAGGTGACTTAATTGGATTGAAGGTTGAAGAAAAAGTAAGAGTTAATGATAAAGTTTATCTTTTAGGATGAGTATTTTATAATAAAATCTATGTAAGGGAAATAAAGGATGTATAAATAGAAGAAAAAGTTAAAAATAATCTTATAAAAATTTATAAAAGATTATTTTGCTTCTTGAATTAATTTAATTCCTGTTATTAAAGCCCAAATCCACATAGATATAATTAAAGGAATTCCTATTAGAATAAAACTTAAAGGAATTCCTATCAAAAATAAAATTAATTGTATAATTCCTTCATCTGTTTTTCCTCCGATTAAACTTCCTAGACCTGGAAGAATTAAAATATTAATTAACAAAGATACAATTGCAATATCTCTACTTATTTTTTCTTTTTTAGCCATCTATACTAAGTATTTAATTTGATTTATAAATTTTCTTTTTTAGATCATTCTAAAATTGCTTTTATCCTTCTAATTCCAGAAGCAACTGCTTCTTCTTTTACTATTTTAAATTTACCTAATTCTTTTGTATTTTTTACATGTGGGCCAGAGCATATTTCTTTAGAAAAATCTCCTATAAAATAAACAGAAACTTTATCTTTGTATTTATTTTCAAATACTCCTTCTGCTCCAATAGACTTTGCCTCTTCTAAAGACATTTCTTTTTTTACCACTTCTAATTTTTCTTTTATTTTTTGATTCACAAGATCTTCAATTTTTTTTAATTCCTCATTTGTTAATTTTCTCTGAAAATTAAAATCAAATCTTAACCTTTCTGCTGTAATATTACTTCCTTTTTGATGTATGTTATTATCTTTTAATATTATCTTCAATGCCCGATTAAGCAAATGAGTTGCTGTGTGTAATTTAGTTACTTGTTCACTATTATCTGCTAACCCAGATTTAAAAACCCCGGCAGATGCTGTTCTGCTCAACTCTTGGTGTTTTTTAAGTTCTTTTTTGAAACCGTCTACATCTAATTTAATTTTTTTCTCTTTTGCTAATTCTTCTATCATCTCTAGAGGAAAACCATAACTTTGGTATAATAAAAAAGCATCTTTCCCTTCTAAAATTCTTTTATTTTTTATTATTTTTTCAAATAATTTTTCTCCTAAACTTAAAGTTTTTAAGAATTTCTTTTCTTCTTCTTCTAAAACTTTTATTATATGTTCTTTTTTTTCTTTTAAGTTTTTGTAATCATCATAAATATCAAAAACGCTTAAAGCAATTTCTTTTATAGAAAAATTTATTTCTAATTTTTTTAAATATCTTATTGCTCTTCTTATTAGTCTTCTTAATACATATCCTCTTTCTATATTACTCGGAATAACACCATCTGAAATTATAAAAACACTAGCTTTAATATGATCTGCTATAATTCTCATCTCTCGTTTATTTTTTTCATAAGATTTTTTAGTTATTTCTTCTATTTTTTTTATTATTGGAAGAAAACAATCTGTAAGAAACATATCTTTATTGTTGAGTATAGCTAAAGTTCTTTCAACACCCATACCAGTATCAACATTTTTCTGTTTTAATTCACTATAACTTCCATCAGGATTTTTATTATATTGCATAAAAACATCATTCCATATTTCATATCCATTCACAAACATTTCTGTATCAGGACCACACGGCCCTGTATTTCCAGCAGGACCCCACCAATTATGATTTCTATCTAAAAATTTTATTTTATTTATTCCTAAACTTTTCCATATTTCACTAGATTCTATATCTTTTTCTGCAACTTCATCTCCAGCAAAACAACTTACTTCAATTCTCTCTATAGGAATTTTTAATATTTTAGTTAAAAATTCAAAGCTCATTTCTATTGCTTCTTTTTTGAAATAATCTCCCAAACTCCAATTTCCCAACATTTCAAAAAAAGTTAAATGAAAATCATCTCCAACTTCTTCTATATCGTTAGTTCTAATACATCTTTGTACATTGACTAATCTTTTTCCTTGTGGGTGTTTTTCTCCTAATAAAAATGGTACAAGAGGATGCATTCCAGCTGTAGTAAATAAAACAGTTGGATCATTTTCTGGCACAAGAGAAGCATTTGGAATCTCTTTATGTCCTCTAGATTTAAAAAAATCTATATATGCTTTAATTAATTTTTTTCTTGTCCATTCCTCTTTTTCCATTTTTATTCTATATATATAGATGGTTTGTTTGGTTTAGCTTTTTGAGATTTATTTTGAGGATCATATTTATTTTTATCATTCACTGAAAAGATTTGAATATTTAAATTTAGTTCTTTTTCTAATTTTTTCTTTTCTCTATTGTATAATTCAATTTCATTTGGTATTACATAAAGAAAAACTTTTTTGGCTTCTTTATTATTTTTTTCTTTTAATATTTTCATTATATTTTTAATATCCTCTACAGTTTTATCTATTATTTTTTCTTCTTCCTCAAATTTTTCATTAATTTTACTTTCATCTGCTACAGGCCATTTTTCTAAACTTATAAAATTTTTATTTCCTAACTTATTCCATAATTCTTCGGTTATGTGAGGACAAAATGGGGATAATAATTTAAGAAAAATTTCTATATCTTCTTTAGATATTTTTTCTTCTGATTCTATATAATCAAAAAGTTTTTTTAATTTTATTATAGCTAAATTATATCTCAAATTTTCTATATCATCTGTTACTTCTTTTATAGTTTTATTTAATTTAGATTCTAATTTAGCACTTGATTTTCCAAAGTTATTATTTATTTTTTTAAAATATTTAAAAAGTCTATTAATAAATCTAAAACTTCCTTCTATTCCGCTAGAACTCCAAACGAGATCTTTATCCAAAGATGCTTGCGACATTAAAAATAATCTTGCTGTATCAATTCCATATTTTTTACTTATTTCTTCTGGCAATACAACATTGCCTCTTGATTTACTCATAACATAGCCATCATTACCATGTAACATTCCTTGGTTAAATAAATGTATTGCTGGTTCATCTATTTTTATTAATCCTAAATCTCTTAAGAATTTTGTATAAAATCTAAAATAGATTAAATGCATACAAGCGTGTTCAGCACCTCCTATATATAAATCAATAGGAACCCAATAGTTTGCTTTTTCTTTATCAAAGATTTCTTTATTATTTTTTGGATCAGTATATCTTAAGAAATACCAACTACTATTCACAAAAGTATCCATTGTGTCTGTTTCTCTTTTTGCTTTTCCTTTACATTTAGGACATTTTGTATTTATCCATTTTTTTGCTGTGTTTAATGGATTTCCTTCTCCGAATTTAACATTTTTTGGTAATTTTACTGGCAAATCTTCTTCAGGGACAGGAACAATTCCACATTTATCACAATAAATTATTGGTATAGGTGTTCCCCAATATCTTTGTCTTGAAATAAGCCAATCTCTTAGTTTGTAGTTTATTGTTGCTTTACCTAAATTATTTTTTTCTAAAAATTCTGTTATTTTTTTTCTTGCTTCTCTACTATCTAAACCATTAAAAATATCTGAATTAACAACTATTCCTTCCTCTGTATATGCTTCTGTCATTTCTTTTTCTGATAATTTCTTATTATATGGCTGTATTACAATTTTTATAGGAATACTATATTTCTTTGCAAATTCAAAATCTCTTTGATCATGAGCAGGAACTGCCATGACTATTCCAGAAGCATAGTCTGCAATAACAAAATTTCCAGCATAAACTGGAATTTTTTCTTTTGTTAATGGATGAATAGCATAACTTCCTGTAAAAACACCTTCTTTTTCTAGTTCTTTTAATTCTTTTTCAGATGTTGATCTTAATTTTTTTAAGAATTTATTTACTTCTTCTTTTTGCTCATTAGTTACTAATTCCATTAATCTTGGATGTTGAGCAGATATTACTAAAAAAGTAACACCATATAATGTATCTGGTCTTGTTGTAAAAATTTTCCAATCTTCATTATTTATTTTAAAAATTATTTCAGTTCCATAACTTTTTCCTATCCAATTTTTTTGCATTATTTTTATTCTTTCTGGCCATTTTTCTAATTTGTCTATGTCTTCGTAAAGTTCATCTGCATATGCTGTTATTTTAAAAAACCATTGTTCTAAATTTCTAATTTCAATTTCTGTGTCTGTATGACGCCAACACTTTCCGTCATGTACTTGTTCATTAGCTAAAACTGTATTACATTTTTTACAAAAATTTACAGGAGCTTTTTTTCTATAAACTAATCCTTTTTCAAACATTTTTAAGAATATCCATTGATCCCATTTATAATAATCAGAATCATGTGTTTTAATAACTCTAGACCAATCATAACTTAAGCCTAATGATTTTTGTTGTTTAATGAAATTTTTTATTGCTTTTTCTGTATATAACTTAGGGTGTATTCCTTCTTTTATTGCTGCATTTTCAGCAGGCAATCCTAAAGAATCATAACCCATAGGGTATAATACATTATAACCTAACATTCTCTTAAACCTTGCATAAATGTCACCTATGATGTAATTAAAGGCATGGCCCATATGTAAACCAGAACCAGACGGATAAGGAAACATCTCTAGAACATAAAATTTTTTTTTCTTATTATCTTCTTTAACTTGAAAAATTTTCTTTTCTTCCCATTTTTTCTGCCATTTTTTTTCTATAGCAGAAAAATTAATCTCTTTTATTTTTTTCATAAATAAATTTATTTTAACAGCATATTTAAAACTTTTGAAGAAGTTGTTTTCTAAATTGCATATAAATCCTATTAAACTCTTTGAAAGAAATGAAAGCCAGCAAAACATGAAAAAATCCTAAGGATTTTGAGTTTAGAATCAGTGGTGGCTGAATAGATTCTTAATATTTTCAAGGGCGCTTTCTTAAATTTAGTCTAAATAATTTATTTGCATTTTTCCAAAAAACCCTTTCCCTATTTTCATTTGAAATTTTTAAAGAATTAATCAATTTAATATGTTCTTTAATATCACACATTGCATAATCCGTACCAAATAAAACACTTTCAGGATTGTCTTTAATTGATTGCTCTAAAACTTTTTTTATTTTATCTAAACCTGTTTCTTTTATAACTTCCTCATCTGCAAGAGCAGAAGTATCAAAATAGATGTTTTTGAAACCTCTTGTTATTCTATAACAATATTCTACTTCTGGCCAATAATAATGAGATATTATAATTCGTAATTTAGGAAATTTCTTTACAATTTTTATAATATGTTTTGGATTGTTGTATTTTGCAACTTCTGGATGATTTGAATTCCATCCAGTGTGGATAACTACAGGGCAGTTATGTTTTACACAAAGTCTGTAAATCGGCATTAATCTTTTATCCGTTGGATAAATTGGATCATGTCCTGGAAAAATCTTTATTCCTTTGATTTTTTTTCTTGAAGTAACGAACCCAATTTAGTTATCCATTCTTTTTCCTCTGTTCTAATATCTATGGTCCCTAATAAAAAAAGTTTTTTCTCATTTTTTATTAATTCTAAACAAACATCCAAATCCCCAATCCTTGAATCATGAAGATTATCTGGAATTAGAATTGCATAATCAATTTTATTTTTCTTCAAATCAGAAAGAAGTTTTTTCTTAGATTGCTCAAAGGTAGAATTTTTTTTAACAACGGGAAGATGGAGATGTGCATCAATTATCATAACTTATACTGGGGAAAAGTTTTTTATAAATTTATTGAAAATATCTCTGTATTTTGGAGTATGTGGTTGCGGAGGCAGCCGAATTCTGAATTACGCCTAACATATGCGGATAAACGAAGTTGCCGAAGCGAAGCTATGAGGAAAGTAAAAATGGGTTGCGATGAAAAATTTTAGTAGATTTCTTGTTTTTGTTATAAGACGGGGCGGCACATTATTTTAAACTCTCTTTAATTTTTCTCTTGTTTCTTTTTCTGACAAATTCATAATATCATAAGACAAACTTAACTTTTAATTCTTTCTTTTTTGTATGCTTTTATAGATTCTCAATTAATTTATATATTAAATTATTAAATAAGTTAAGTATTTTAAATTTTCTTAAAAGAAAAATTTATAAAAAGTATTAATATTTAATCTAGGATAAAAGATAAAGGAATAGAAACTATATTTAAATTAATTAAGGAATAGGAAAAATGAAGATAGAAATATTTGGTTCGGGTTGTCCAAAATGCAAAAAACTAGAAGAAAATGCGAGAAAAGCATTAGAAGAGAAAAACAAAAAAGCCGAAATTGTAAAAATTACAGACCTTAATGAAATAATAAATCGAGGAGTTATGGCTACTCCTGCGATAGCAATTGATGGAAAATTAAAAGCATATGGTAGAATTCCAGAAGTTGAGGAAATAAAGAAGTGGTTATAAAAAGATTAATAAATTAAGAAAAAATCTACAATAGAAACTAAAAAAAATAGAATAAAAATGCCTAAAAAAGATTATTCAAGTTGGACAAAAGAGGAGCTAATTAGAGAGTTAGAGAAGTTCAAGAAGCAAAAGAAGACAAAAAGAAAAAGTTAAAAGTTGGAATTATTTAATAATATTATGAACTTACCTGAAAAAGAAACAAGAGAACAATACATAGACCCTCTTTTGAGAAAGGAAGGCTGGAGAGATGAATACATAAAAAAAGAAGTTAACTCTCTTAAATCAAACTTTAAAAAAAAGATTTATTCTTTAAAAACAATAGATGGGAAAGAGGAAGGAAGGTTTATTGATTATCTTCTTTTAGATGAACATGGCTCACCTATTGCAATAATTGAAGCAAAAAGATTCTCACTAGATCCTGAAAAAGGAAGAATTCAAGCTGATACCTATCAAAGAGATATTGAAAAACAAATAGGTTACATTCTTCCCGCTTTTCTTACTAATGGGAAAAAATGGTATTTTAAGGAAAAAAATTATCCTCTGAGAGAAATTTCCGGTCCTTTTTCGCAAGAAGATTTACAAAGAAGACTTAATCTCTCAAAAAATAAGAGTGATCTCACAAAAATAGAAATAAATACAAATATTGTTGATAGGTCAAAAAGCATTCAAATTGTAAAACAAATTTTAAATCACTTTAATATAAGTAACAGAAGCGCCTTAATAACAATGGCTACTGGAACAGGGAAAACAAGAGTAGCAATGGCGATAATTCATGCTTTAGTTAAGGCCAGATGGATACAAAATGTTTTATTTGTTGTTGATAGAATTTCGCTTGGTAGGCAGGCATTTTATGATGGATTCCAGAAATTTTTTTCTTCAACTCCTTCTTGTTTATTAAATGAGCAAGAGTTTACGAAGGATAAAAGATTTTATGTTTCAACTGTTCAGACCCTTATGGCTAAACAAAACGATGGAGAAAGACTATTTCAAAAGTTTAGTCCTGGTTTTTTTGATTTAGTAATTTTCGATGAAGCGCATCGTTCTTATTATGACAAACAAAATCTTGTCATGAAATATTTTGATGCTTTAAAAATTGGTTTAACTGCTACCCCTTCTAAAACTGAGGACAAAAATACTTATGATTTATTTGAATGTGAAAGAGGAAAACCTACTGCAGAATATACTTATGATGAAGCTGTTCGTGATGGCGTTCTTGTTCCTTATGATGCTCAGATTATTGAAACTAAAGTATTAAAATTAGGAATAAGAGGGATGGAGCTTGATAAAGAACTTAAAACAGAATTAATGAAACAGGACGAGGATCCAGATCATTTTGAGGTTCCTGGAAAAAAATTTGCTAGATACTTTACAGATAAAAAAACTAATGAACTAATTATTAGAGAGTTTATGAATCGCTGTCATAAAACAGAAGACGGAAAGCCTTGTAAATCTATCTTTTTTTGCGTGAATGTAGATCATGCCAAAGCAATAAAAAAGTGTTTTGATAAACTTTACCCAAATCTATGTAACGAAACCGAAGTTATTGTTTCTGAATACGATAGATATATGGATGCTGTTGAAAGGTTTATGAAAGAATCATCTCCTAGGGTGGCTATTTCTGTTGGGGTTCTTGATACGGGAATCGATATTCCAGAAGTTTGTAATCTCGTTTTTGTCACTCCTGTTTTCTCTCCTATTAGGTTTTGGCAGATGGTCGGAAGAGGTACAAGAAGTTTATCTGCTTGCAAGCATAAAGAATGGCTTCCAAATTATGATGGAGTTCATGATAAAAAAGATTTTAGAATTCTTGATTTTAAATTTGGAGATTTTTCTAATGTTTTAGAGCATCAGTTAGAAGTGAGTAAGGAAAAAAAACTAAGTGAAGACATAAGAGAAAAAATTCTTAAAAAAGAATTAGATCTCCTGAAAAAAAATCTTAATCCAAGAGAAAAAGAAATAATCGAGAGCCATATTATTGAAAGAATTGGAAAAATAGATACAAAGTCCTTTATTGTTAGAGATAAAATTCCAATAATAAAGAAAATAGTTTCAAAACAATATGACTTACAAAAGCACATAGAAGAGATAAAAAGAGAAATCGCTCCTTTATTAAAGTTTTCTGAATTTGGAGATGGAAAAGTACAAACATTTATTTCTAATTGTATCGATTTATTTAAATATATTAAAGAAAGCGACATTGAAAGCATCTCTAAAGTTCAAGAGTTTGTTACAGAAAGAGTTATTAATGTATGGGAATCTGATTTAGAAGCAGTAAAGAAAAAAGACGAACAAATTAAACGAGTTTTACAAGAAAAGTTTTGGCAAGAGCTAACGTTTGAGGATGTTGATTTTCTTATTAGAGAGATCGCTCCTTTAATGATTTACTATGAAAAAGAAAAGAAGAGGATTATAAGAGTAGATGCCCCCGATCTTGTTTTGGAGGTTGAGAATTTCAAAATGCAAATTAAAGAGGACAAAAGATTTGAGGAGTTTAAAAAAAGCGCTCTTGTTCAAAAGATGATTAAAGAAGGAGTTACATGGAAAGAATTATATCAAATATCACAAGAGCTTGCAAAACTAAATCCTTCTTGGACAATTGAGAACATTCAAAAAAGCCGGGATTTTGTTCTTTTTTTGAGAGATATTCTTGAATTAAAAGATTTATCTAATCCAGAAGATATGATAAAACAACAATTTGAAGAGCTCATTATTAAAAACAACAAAGAATATAATGCAGAACAAATTAGTTTTTTAAGAATGCTTTCTAGTTTCTTTGCAATTAACAAACATCTTGATAAAAAAGATTTTGTTGAATTTCCTCTTGCAGAAGAAAGACCTCTAGAGAAGTTTAGCAGAGAACAGCTTGATAGCATAATCAGAAAGGTAGAAGAGATTAGGATTAGATAAAATGGATTTAGAAAAATTAAAGAACAAACTAAAAAATTACAAAGAAGAAGACATAATATTAACTAAACACGCTGAATTTCAGGCCTTTGTTAGAAATGTTTCTTTAAAAGATATTAAAGAAAACATATTAAATCCTTCTAGGTTAGTTTATGCTAGGCAGCAAGAATCGAAAAAAGAAAATGAAGAAAAATATGATTGTTATTTTGCTTATTCAAAACATTTTTATCACCGTTATGTACTAACTCTAAATAGAAAGATTATTATAGTAACAGTTATTAAAATAAATAGGGATTGGCAGAAGGCGATAGGATAAAAATGGAAAAATTTAATTTTAATTATGATGAAGAGAATGACGACTTATTTGTTTATTTAGAGGGGAAAAAATCTTCGGGTGCGATTGAATTAGGAAATTTTGTTTTTGATTTTGATGAAGAAGGCAATTTAGTGGCTATGCAAATATTAAATGTCACAGAAGTTTTTTCTAAAATTCTTTCAAAAATAAAAGAAGTTTCAAAAATAAAAGATATAAGAATTGAAATTTTTAATTTTAAGAATATGGAAGCTATTAAATTTAGCGTTTCAGATAACAGAATAGAGGAAACAGCAAATATTTTGATTCCCTTTATAAAAGAAAAAAGCCCTGTTTTGGAATATTAATATAGGGATTACAAAGGAATCCCAAAGTTTAAAAATCTGGTCTTTTTTTAGTTTTTATGGTTAATGGCAAAACCTACAATAGACCCCGAACAGTTAAGCTAGATAAAACAGAAGATTTACAACTACAAGATTATTGTGATAAGTTAGGAGTAGATGTTTCCACATTTATTAGAGAAGCAATTAATGAAAAAATTAATTCAGGCAATATTTCAAACATCGCTGGCCAGAATATAATTGATTTTGATAGTAAAGAAGATAAATTTATCTGGAAAATTAAGCTTGATAATGGAGAAGAAAAAACAATTTTAGAGGATCTTTCTCCGGAGTTCATGGAAGATTTGTTCAACAAAATTCATCTAAAACTAAAAGAAAGAGACGATTTACTCCAAAGAAAAAATAAAAAAAGCGTTCCTGTGCCAAGGAGGTTAGTGAGATGAAGAAATATATAAGTAAAAGTTATATTCAATCTATATTTAACAGAAAAATAATTAAAGAAGAAAATTTTAAAATATGGTCAGAAAAAAACTTTTTGGAAAAGTATTCTAAAGATCATGGTTTAAATCCTAAAGAAATAAATACAAAAATATTAATTTATGAAGATAGGGTCAAAGGATGGTTTTTAGATATAGCGACTGAACTAAAATCTTTAAGAGATAGTGGTTTTGTTATTCTTCAGATTGTTTTAAGTTACGTTGAAGGGATTCAACAGTATATTAACGGGAAAATAAGTAAGGGAAAATCTAAAGAATTTTTTAAAGAAGGTTTAATAAGAATATATCCTGAATTAGAAAAAAAAGAAAAAATTGACGAAATTCTCAATAATTTTTATAAAGAGGTTAGATGCGGCCTCTTTCATACAGGAATGGTCGGTAAATCCGTAAAAATTAGTGGCGATTATCTAAGGGCTTTAAATATAAATGAAAGACTTATTGAGATTAACCCCCATTTATTTTTGGAGGATATTAAAAAAGATTTTGAAAATTATATAAAAAAATTGAAAGATGAAAGTAATGAAGAAGATAGAAAAAAATTTGAAAAAATATTTGATGAGCTAAATATAACAAATGAAGAAAATGACAACACAAAAAACTAGAACAAATGTAGTAGAGGTTTTTGAAGAATTAAAAGAAAAAGGACTAATAAGAAAAGAAAGAAAGTTAAAAGAAAGTAAATTTTTTTCAAATTTTAAAAATTTAGGAAATACTATTTTTTTTAATCCTTCTTTTAAAAATCTTAACAAAAATTATTTAAGATTGATCCTCCTTCATGAAGAAGCGCATGCTACAAAGAAACAAAGATCAAAATATGTAATTATTTCATCCCTCATCTTATCTTTTTTTTCTTTTTGCATTTTTAACATCTGGCTTTTTAAAATGAAGTTTATTTATTCTTTTATACTTTCTTTAGTTATCCTTTTTTCAGTATTTAGACTTTCTTTTAATTACTTAAAAAAAGATGAATTTGAAGCTGATTTATTTGCTTGTTCTCGATTAAAAGAGCATTATAAGATAAAAAACGTTTCAAAGTTATTAGAAAATTCATTAAAATCGATACATATTAAAAAAAAGAAAAATTATTCTTTATTTATTAAATTATATAAGATTATAAATTATCATCCCACTATGAAAGAAAGGGTTAATAGAATTAAAACAATTTTAGAACAAAATGACAACACAAAAAACTAAACTTCCAGAAGGCTGGCAAGAGGTTGAGCTTGGGGATTCAGAATTTTTTGAAATTTTATCTAGCGGTATAGAAAAATTTGAAGGAGAAAAAGATTATTTATCAACAGAATCAATTCAAGCTACTAAAATAGAAAAAATTGAAGCTAAGATAACTTTTAAAAATAGACCTTCTAGGGCAAATATGCAACCGGTTCTTAATTCTGTTTGGTTTGCTAAAATGCAAGCGACATTAAAAGTTTATGTTTTTGATGAAAATAATAAAGATGAAATAAAAAAATATATCTTGTCTACTGGTTTTGCAGGAATAAGATGTAAAGAAAACAAAGTTTATCCTAAATATTTAAAATATTTTTTTATTACAAATGAATTTAATAAAATTAAAGATTCATTATGCTCTGGAGCAACGCAGAAAGGGATTAGAAATGAAGAAATAGCTAAAATAAAAATCCCTCTCCCGCCCATCGAAACCCAGAAAAAAATCGTCGCTATTTTAGAAAAAGCTGAAAAGCTGAAAGAAAAACGAGAGCAGGCCATAAAATTGGCTGATGAATATTTAAAGAGCGTTTTTGCGGAGATGTTTTTGAAAGAAAAGGATAAGTTTGAGGAGGTTGAGCTGGAGGAAGTTACAGAGATAATCATGGGACAATCGCCTCCTGGAAATTCTTACAATGAGAGAAAAAAAGGAATGCCTTTTTTTCAAGGAAAAGCAGAATTTACTGAAAAGTATCCCATAGTAAAAAAATGGACAACTTATCCTTTAAAAATTGCAGAACCTAATTCAATTTTAATCTCAGTAAGAGCACCTGTAGGTGATGTGAATATTAATAAAATTAAATCTTGTATTGGTCGAGGTTTAGCATCAATAAAACCATCAAAAAATATATCTGTTGAGTATTTATTTTATTTTTTTATTTATAAAAAAAATCAGATTGAAAATTTAGGAGCAGGCAGCACGTTTAAAGCGATAACTTCAAAACAATTAAAATCAATAAAAATCCCTCTCCCGCCCATCGAGCTTCAGCAAAAATTTGCCTCGATAGTTGAGAAGGTTGAAAAGCTAAAAGAAAAACAGCTTGAAAGCAAGAAGAAAATTGATGAAATGTTTAATTCTCTAATGCAAAAAGCATTTAGGGGGGAGCTGGTAAAATGAAAATGAAGGAGATTGATAAACAAAAAGAAACGGATTGGAATAAGATAAGAGATTCATTGAACAGTTTAATGCCGGAGGGTACTAAAATAGACGATTCACAACAAATAAATATAATGAAATTTATAAACTCCTTTAGTAATTTAAGGTTTGACTGTAATAAAATCAAACTCGCAAAAGATTTTTTAAATAGTGCAAAAGACAACTTAATTTTATACAAAGTCGCATATCAAAAAAAGAGATATGCTACGGCAATATTTAACCTTGTTTTAGCAACTGAGAAAATAATTAAATCTTATGGTTTGGCAACTTTTGGAATTGAAAAAAAGGATTTATTCAATATTGGTCATGATTCTCCAATAACTTTTAAGATATTAATGGAAAAAGAACCGTACAAGTCTTATCTTGAAATTCTTAATACCTTACAGCCCAATATTATTAATAAGGACCCCAAAGAGATCAAAGAATTTGTCAGTGATAATACAAAAATTAATGAAATATTAAAAGCAAGTGAGGAAAAAATTAATTTATTGATAAATTCTTATGAAAAGGCGGATAAAATATTTGATGAAAACATAAATAAAAAAATAAGTAACGTTGTAAATAAATCTCTTTCATTAATATCGGAGAAATCTCAATCATTAAAAGATAGATTAGATTTTTCAATAATGCCTCAATTAGTCAGTTCATTTACTAAATTAGCTTGTGTTTCATTTATAACATTTCCGCATTACTTTACATCAAATTATCCGGATACTGATAAAATAGGTTATTCAAATTATAATAAAAATTTGGGAATAGTAAAAGCTTCCCCAAGAATTTATAAAATTTTAAATTCAGCTATAGAACATTTAGAAGTATATCTTGATAAAGTAGATTCTGTAAATAAACCTAATAATGTAGGAGGAAAATAAAAATGCTCGACGCACAGCTTAAATCGCAAATAAGAAAGTTATGGGATAGGTTTTGGTCAGGAGGATTAGTTAATCCAATAACTGCAATTGAACAAATGAGTTATCTTCTTTTTATGAAAAGACTTGAAGATGAAGATAATAAAAGAAAGCAAGAGGCGGATTTTGCTGGCCTAAAATATAAATCTATATTTGAAGGACATGAAGATTGTAAATGGAGCTATTGGAGCAACTTGCCTGCTGAAGAGATACTAGATCATGTAAGAGACAAAGTATTTCCGTTTATGAGAAACCTTGGAGATGGAGATTCTTTATATAAAGAGTATATGAAAAATGCAAACTTCTCAATACCGACTGCTTCTTTGCTTATAGAAGCTGTTAAAATAATTGATGACATGCACATCAAAGAAAGAAATAGAGACACACAAGGAGATATTTATGAGTATTTATTGAGCGAGCTACAAATCTCTGGGAAAAACGGACAATTTAGAACACCAAGACATATAATTAAAATGATGATAGAACTAGCAAAACCAAAGTATGGCGAAACAATATTAGATCCTGCTTGTGGAACAGGAGGTTTTCTTGTTACAGCATATGAATATATTCTTGATAAAAACAAAAAAGAAGGAGTAAGCACATTAACAGCAAAACAAAAACAAATTCTAGACGAGGAATCAATTTATGGTTATGATATAGATGAAACAATGACAAGAATAGCTCTAATGAATTTAATGATGCACGGAATAAAAAAACCAAATATAAAAAGGTTGAATTCATTATCAAGAGCAGGAGATGAAGAAATACCAGAAAACAGATATGACTTAATTCTTGCTAATCCGCCATTTAAAGGAAGTATAAATGAAGCAGAGATAAGTGATAGGTTTAGTGTTAAGACAAAAAAGACCGAGCTTTTATTCTTAGAATTAATGATTTTAGCACTTGCTCCTCAAGGAAGATGCGCGGTAATTGTTCCAGATGGAGTTTTGTTTGGAAATTCAAAAGCGCATAAGGCAATAAGAAAAATGATATTAGAAAAATGCAGATTAGATGCAGTTATCTCAATGCCTTCAGGAGTTTTCAAACCTTATGCAGGAGTTTCAACTGCTGTTTTATTCTTTACAAAAGGAGAACCAACAGAAAAAGTTTGGTTTTATGATATGGAGAATGATGGTTTTAGTTTAGATGATAAAAGAGTAGAGATTGATAAAAATGATATTCCTGATATATTAGAAAGATTTGAAAAAAGAAAAGAAGAACCTAATGAAGACAGAAGAAAAAAGCATTTCTTTGTTCCAGTTGAAGAGATAAAAGCAAATGATTATGACTTAAGTATTTCTAAATATAGAGAAGTTGAATATGAAGAAGTTAAATATGAAAAACCGGAGATCTTAAAGAAAAAAATTTTAGAGCTAGAAGAGGAAATTATTGCTGGGCTAAAAGAAATAAATCTCTAAAAGCGGAATGACGGCAAAAGATGCGAAAGCAAAAGCTGAAGCATTGCAAAAATACATAAAAGAACAAAGCAGAAAGGGTAAAAAATTAATTGGTGGTATTTTGGCGCAAAAAAGAAAAGGTGATGAAATACTCTACTTAAATGACAAAGATATTTATGAGTTTAATCAAAATGATTTCTCAAAGTGGAAAGTTTTAGATTTAAACGAGTTGTGAAAGAGTATTTTTTTAAAAGTTGATATCACTAAGAAATTATTGGGATCTTAATCCTTAGGATTTCTATTCTCAAACGAAAGGTTTATATATTGATGTATATCAATATGTTTTATGGTTGAAGAAAATCTTAATATCTTGAAATCCTTAGCAGATGAAACAAGACTAAAAATAGTTAAAATTCTAATGAATGGTGAGAGATGTGTCTGTGAAATATTTCCTTATGTTAAGAGAACACAATCAACTGTTTCTATTCATTTGAATAATTTAGAAAAAAATGGAATATTAGAATCGAGAAGAGAAGGCAAAAAAATTTATTATAAAATTAAGGACAATCGAGTAACTAAATTAATAAAATTATTGGAGGAAAAATGAAAATTAAAGTTATTGGCTCTGGATGTCCAACATGCAAAAAACTTTATCAATTGGTTATGAAACTTAAAGATGAAGGAAAAATTAAGGCAGATATCGAGTATTCTGAAGACATCAATGAACTAATTGAACTTGGAGTGATGGGAAGTCCTGTTTTATTTATTAATGGAAAAGTTGCTAATGTTGGAATGCCACCAAATGAAGAAAGACTTCTTGAAATAATTAAAAAGGGTTCTAAATAATATGGAAAGAAAAGATTGGAATATACTTATCTGGATTGTAGTTATCTTTAGCTTGCTATACTTTGTTCCTTCGGATACAGAATGGTTCAGAAATTCAATTTTATCAGCTTTTGATTTGTTACATGATTATGCAAAGAAACACGTTTTAACTTGTTTGTTGCCTGCTTTGTTTATTGCTGGGGCGATTTCTGTTTTTATTAAGAAAGAAAAAGTTATGAAATATTTAGGGCATGAAGCAAAAAAATATGTTTCTTATTGTGTTGCTTCTGTTTCAGGTGCATTATTGACTGTATGTTCATGTACAATCTTGCCGCTATTTGCTGGAATTAGAAAAAGAGGAGCGGGTTTAGGCCCGGCAATAACTTTTCTTTTCGCAGGTCCTGCAATAAATATTACCGCAATTTTTTTGACAATGTCTGTTTTAGGAATAAAAATTGGTTTAGCAAGAATATTTTTTGTTATTCTCATATCGATTCTTACTGGTTTAACTATGCAATTCATATTTAAAGAAAAGGTTGAAAAAGAAAAGCTAATAATTTATGAAAAAGAAGAATCAAAAATTTCTAACATTGTTTTAACCGCTTTCTTTCTTATGCTTATTGGAATTCTCGTTGTAAATGGCTTAAAAATAAACACTTTGCTTAAATATTTTTTAATGTTTTCTTTTACATTAGGAGTAGTTCTTATTATTTTGTTTAAGTTCAAAAAAAATTCAACAAAATTGTGGTTAGAGGAAACTTGGAATTTTGCTAAAATTCTTTTGCCATTATTATTTATAGGAGTTTTTATTGCAGGATTTATAATGTCTTTGCTACCTAAAACATTAATAGAAGGTTTAGTAGGCAGCAACACGATATTTGGAAACCTGATTGCTTCAATATTTGGAGCATTTATGTACTTTTCAACTTTAACTGAAATTCCAATAATTCAGGCGTTGATTGCTAAAGGTATGGCTTCTGGTCCTGCTCTTACATTGCTTCTTTCTGGTCCGAGTTTAAGTTTACCGAATATGTTAGTTATAAGAAAAGTTTTAGGAACAAAGAAAACAATAACATATGTTGGTTTAGTGATTGTTTATTCAACAATTGCTGGATTGATTTTTGGTTTATTTTTTTAAAATGTTCGTTATAAGGTTTTGCATCTATCCTTCATTCTCTTTAAAATTGTCTCTTAACCATAATTAAAAAACCTTAAATATAAAAAGCCAAATTAATGTTATATAATTATGAAAAAATTTAAAATTATATTTACAGGAAATTCTTGTTATAGTAATTGTAGCGAGGCTTTTACTCTTTATGAAAAATCATGGTTTGGAGAAAAAAAAGAAGGAAAAATAATATATTCTATATTTGAAACTTTATATTTGCTTGAAAAAGAAAAAATAGAATTAATATTTGAAAATAAAAAAATAAATTTTGAAAATTTTTTTTCGATTATATCAAAAAAAGACAAAAAAATACCTATTAAGTATATAGTTTTTAAAGATTTAAGAAGTAAAGGCTATGTTGTAAAAACCGCATTAAAGTTTGGGGCTGAGTTTAGAGTTTATGAAAAAGGAACTAAACCCCACAAAAATAAAGAGCACGCAAAATGGATTTTATATCCTTTAAAAGAATCAGATAAAATAACAATGCAAGAGTTATCTGCTAAAAGTAGAATAGCTCATTCTACAAAAAAGAATTTATTAATAGCAGTAGTTGATGAAGAAGAAGATGTAACTTATTATGAAGTAAGCTGGATAAAAATATAAACTCGCTCACTTCGTTAACTCGCAAGATAATTTTAAAAAGCTAACTTTAACTATTTATATCAAATTATAACAACAAAATTTATAACTATCTTCTTACATAATGAATTATGGTAGAAAAAGTTAATGGAGAAGAAATAAAAAATAGGATTATAGAATTTTTAAAAAATAATGGACCTAGTTTACCTATTCATATTTCAAAAGCAATAAATCTTAATACATTATTTACTTCAGCTTTTCTTTCTGAATTATCCTCTGAAAAAAGAATAAAGATAAGTAATTTAAAAATAGGTGGAAGCCCTCTTTATTATTTAGAAGAAAATGTTAGTATGTTAGAAAATTTTTCTAATTACCTAATAGGAAAAGAAAAAGAAGCATTCTTATTATTAAAATCAAATTTAGTATTACAAGACAATGAATTACCTCCAGCGATAAGAGTTGCTTTAAGAAGTTTGAAAGACTTTGCAATTTCATTTACTATAAAAATAGATTCTCAAGAAGTCTTATTTTGGAGATACTTTAAGACCACAGAAGATGAATCAATAGAAAAAGCAAAAGAAATAATAAGAAAGAAAAGCATTCCATCAACAAGCATTGTTGAAAAAGGGATTAAATCAGAATATACATCTAAAGAATCAAAAGAAGAATTTAAAGAAAAAATAATAGAAAAAGAAGAGAAGAAAAAAGAAGAGAAAATAATAGAAGATACACAAGAAAAAATAAAGAGAAAAAAAGATAGGGTTATAGAAGAATCTACTTTCATTAAAGAGATAAAAGAAAAATTACATGAAGCAAATATAGAAATAATAGAACAAAAAGAAATTGGAAAAAAAGAATTAGAAGCTATTGTTAGAATCGATTCTAATATAGGAAAAATAATGTTTTACTGTGTTTTTAAATCAAAAAAAACTATATCAGAAGTAGATTTAGCATTTTATTTACAAAAAGCACAAGGACATAGATTGCCTCTTTTATTTATTTCAGATGGGAAGTTAAATAAAAAGGCTCTTTATTATTTACAAGAATGGAAAACTTTAATTAAATTTAAAGAGCTAAAAGATTTAGTAAATTAAAATAGAAATATTTAAATATTTTAAAATTGACTAAAGAAAAATGGGAAGAATAAAAACATCTCTTATTAAAAGAACGGCAAAGGAATTAAAAAAAATATTCAATTTCGATGAAGATTTTGAGAAAAATAAAATATTATTAAATGGTATTATAGAAAGTAAAAGGTTAAGAAATATGATTTCTGGTTATATTACAAGATTAAAGAAAGAAGAAAAGCAAAGATAAAATTTATAAATAAATAATTCATTAAGAAAAGATGAATAAATTAAAAATAGGTGCTATTTTTGGATTAATTGCAAAGATTTTATCAATTTTTTCCTCTATATTTATCCTTTACTATTATTTAAAAATTATTATTTATGAAGAAGAAGTCAGTAATATATTTTCAAATCAATTATTCTTTATTTTCTTAAATATTATCATTTATTTTGGAATATTATTTTATTATATAGCTTTTTTAGAAATTGGAAAAAGGTATAAAAATAATTTATTAAAAGTAGTTTCTTGGATTTTCATAGTTAGTTATATAATTATAATTTTTTTGATGTTTATTTCATTAATAACATCTTCTATTAGCTTAGCGAGTGCTCAAAATAATATTAATATAGATAATGAACCTTATTTAATAATGCTTAGTTTCATAATATTAATATTATTATTTATTGTTTTTGTAATAGCTTCTATTTTATCTATATTATTTGGTGTTGGAATAAAGAATTTAAAAGAAGTTAAATATTCTAAAATTACTGGAATTTTATACATAATTGGAGGAGCAACAATGATTTTTATTATAGGGTTTATTTTAAACACTATTGCTTTTTTCTTTTCTATTGCTCTATTATTTAATGAAAGTAAGAAAAGAAATAAAAAAAATATTCGCTCTAAAAGATAAAGATTATTACTTGTATTCTTAAAGAAATAAAATATAAAGATAAATAAAAATAATAAATTTTTAAAATATGTTTTTATTCTTAATTTTGGCTGTGTAGCTTAGTGGTTAGAGCGCGGCTCTCATAAGGCCGAGGTCGGGAGTTCAATTCTCCCCACAGCCATTAAATAAAAAAATTGAGAAATTTTACTAATGTAATTTAACATTATCTCCTTTTCTTCTTGGTATGATATGAAAATGTAAATGCATAATTACTTGTCCTGCTGCTGGCTTTGTATTAACAATAAGATTAAAACCTTCAGCCCCTTCTTTTAATTTTTTTTCTCCAACCTCTTTAATTATCTTTAACAACTCTTCTCCTAGTTTTTCGTCTATTTCTAATAAATCTATATAATGTTTTTTAGGAATTATTAAAGTATGTCCTTTAGAGATAGGATTTGCATCAGGAAAAGCATAAAAATTATTTGTTTCTGCAATATTTTCTGTTTTTATTTCTTTTTTTGCAATTTTACAAAATATACATTCTTTTTCTTTTATCATATTTTCTTTTATCATAAAATTTAAAATATAAAACAATATTTAAATTTTATTAGGGCCTATAGTATAATGGTTATTACACCTGGCTGGCAGTCAGGAGATTCGGGTTCGATTCCCGATGGGTCCATAAAAAATTAATTAATAAAATGTTAGAAAGAGATTTATTTACTTTTTTAATAAAAGAAGAAGAAAGAATAGCAAAAAAAATAGCTAAGGATATGCCAGAAATTGCAAGAGATTATAAAAATGGACTTTCTCAAAGAGAAATTGTCATTAAATATGATATAATGAAGAATTATTTTCCTTTAAATGTATCAATTAAAGTGGGTATGTCTACTGTAGGTAAAGCTTTAAAATTACTAATTCCTGAAAAAGAAAGAAGAATTTTGAAAGAAAAAATTCAAAAAAAGTGGGCTGGTGTTGGAGGTCTTACTGCATATCTTAATCAAAAAGGAATACATAATAAAAATTATAATAATTATGAAAAAAGGATTAAAGCTACATTGAAAGGATTACAAGCTAGAGATAAAAAACCATTTAAAAATTTAGAAAAGAAAATGATTCTAGCCATGGCAAAAGATCATCGGTATTTACATCAAAAAATAAAAAAAGGACATCCCGATTTTAAAAAAATACAAGCTACACTAAAAGAAGTTTTTGGATATGAGAGATCAATAAAATCTTTAGAAAGAGAATATTTAATATTAAAGAAGAATTATTAAATTTTTTTTCTTGTATTAACAATTTTACCAGCATCTTCAAATTTAATTTCTTTTTCAATTAATTTCTTTAAGGTATTTTTTAAATCTTTTATATCTACTCTAATCTGTTGTGTTGTATCTCTATCACGAATAGTGCAATCTTTTTTAGTTATAGACTCTTCATCAACAGTCACACAATATGGTGTTCCTATTTCATCTTGTCTTGCATATCTTCTTCCTATACTAGCACTATCATCATAAAAAACATTAAATTCTTTTTTTAATTCTTTATATATTTCTTTTGCTAATTTTTCATAATTTTCATTTTTTACTATAGGAAAAATTGCTGCTTTTATCGGAGCCAAATAAGATGGAATTTTCAAAACTATATTTTCTCTTTTTTCATCATATTCATAACCTTTACATATTATAGCTAAGAATATTCTATCCATACCAAAAGTCGGTTCTATTACTTTAGGTATTATTTTTAATTTTGTTTTTTCATCATAAATACTTAATTTTTCTTTACTTTCTTTTTCGTGTTGTGTTAAATCATATTGTCCTCTATTTGCAATTCCCGCTATTTCTAAAATTCCGAATGGAAATTCGTAATCTATATCAAAAGTTGCTGAAGAATAATGAGATAATTCATCTTTTTTATGTTCTCTTACTCTAATATTATCTATTAAGTTTAGTTTATTGAACCACATTATTTGTTCTGCAAGCCAATAAGCATGCCATTCTTCTAATCTTTTTTCTTTTATCATCTCTTTAATAGTTACTTCTCTAATCTCTTCTTTTCCAGCCTCTTGAGTTTCTTTGTCAAGTAATTTTAATCTTAAATTTAAATGTTCTTCATCTAATAGATTACATTTATTCTCATTAGGATTAATAAAAAATTCAAATTCTCCTATAGTAAATTCTCTGCTTCTGAAAATAAAATCTCTAGGAGAAATTTCATTTCTAAAACATTTCCCTATTTGTAATATACCAAAAGGTAATTTTACTCTGCTAGTTTCGTAGATATTTTTAAAATTAAGGAACATTCCTTGAGCTGTTTCTGGTCTTAAATAAGTTTCTATAGGATTTAAGGCTCCAACATTAGTTTTAAACATTAAATTAAAATTTCCCAATAATTCATAATTGCCACCACAATCACATTTTTTGTTATTTATTTCTGATTTATCTAATTTAATTGCTTTTTTGCATTTTTTGCATACAGCAGCAAAATCTTGAAAATTTGATACATGCCCAGAGGCATACCAAGTTTTTGGATGACTTATAATTGACGCTTCTATAAAAACCATATCATCTCTATTATACAAAAAAAATTTTAGAAAATCTTTTTTTAAGTTATTAAAAAGCTCTGCTCCTAACGGCCCATAATCCCAAAAACCAGATAAACCCCCATAAATTTCACTTGATTTAAAAATAAAACTTTTTCTCTTACAAAAACTAGCTAATTCTTCTATAGTTAATTTTATTTTATTTTCTTTTTCTATTTCTTCCATTTTATTTTTTTCATTAAATTCTTTTAAAATTTTTTGGAAATTTTTTTCTGCTTCTTCTTTTGTTTTACCTAAATAAGCGATTGTTATTGATTTAATTTTTCCTTTTTCTCTTTTACTAGTTCTTGCATAATAATATTCTTTTCCATTTATTCTTTTCTTAACAATAAACATATATGTAGTGGTTAAATCAATTTTATAAATCTTATTAAAATAAATTTTATATCTTAAAAATAAACTTCTCAATAAGATTTTTTGCTTCCTTTCTTTTCTTTTGATGTTCTTTAAGAAAAGCATTTATCTTTTCTATTAAATAAGCTTTTAATTCGCTTGTTGACATTTTTCCCCTTCTATAATTATCTTCAATTTCTTTTAGTTTTTTATCATCTGGCTCAAAAAACATTTTTAAATATTGAAAACTTATATCAACATCAGGATTGCCTCCAAGTTTTCTGTGTAATTCTATTGTTGGCTGGCCACCAGAGAAAGCATATTTTTTTATTTTTCTTTCAACTTCTTCTGGAGTATCAGTTGTAAGTATTGCATCTCTATCTTTATTCCCACTACTATCCATTTTCCCAGAAACCCCTGATAATGGTGGAAGAAAAATACCATGAATCAATGATGGTTTGTAAAATCCTAATTTAGGATAAACATCTCTGGCAACTCTGAAATGAGGGTCTTGATCTATTGCTAGAGGTATCAAACAAGGTATATTTTTTCCTTTTAGTATGCTAGGAATAATTGCAGGAACAGCTTGCATACTTGTATAGAAAATTTGTCCAATATTGTTAGAATCATTAAATCCAAAGGCAGCTTTTACAGTAGATAAAGTTATTTTTTTGGCAAATTTTATTGCTTCTGGATAAATTAAGTTAGCATGTTTAGTATCTATTAAAAAATGAGTTTTATCAGGATTAAATCCAACAGCTATAACATCCAACATGTTTTCATAAGTCCATTTTTGTATTTCCTCGAAAGATTTTTCTTTAAACAGGAATTTTTCATCATCTGTAAATTGGAATAATAATTCTACATTAAATTTATCTTGGAGCCATTTAGTGAATATCCATGTTCCTAAATGCCCTAAGTGTACAGGCCCGGATGGTCCTCTTCCAGTATATAAAAAAAATTTATTTCCTTTTTCATATTCGTCTAAAAGCCAATTTAGATCTCTATGAGCAAAAAATATCTTTCTTCTTAACATTGGATGTAATTCGCCTGTATGCTTTTTAATTCTTTCAAGGAGTTTATTATTAATTTTTGAAATTCCAAATTCTTTTATAAACTCATCATAATTAATTTTACCAGAGACTTCCCAAGGTGTAACTTTAAAATCTCTTTGCATATTAAAATTTAAACTAACTTTATTTATAAAGTTACTTATTATGAAAAATACCTTTATTATAATGTATACTTAATTTATTTTTTCTTAATAAAATTCTTTTTTAAAATTAGAATATCTATGCTTTTTTCTTTGCTTCTTCTATAATTTGTTTTCTTTTCTCTAATATTATTCTTAAGCGTGGGGAGGGAATCGAACCCCCGAAAAGCAGCTCTGCAGGCTGCCGCAGTACCACTGTGCCACCCACGCCTAATTAATAAAACTAATTAGTTATTTTAAATATTTCCTTTTTCCTAAAATGAAAAAAATTTATAAACTATTTATAATAATAACTTTTTAGTTAGTTAAATAATTAAGGGTTAATATAAAATTTTTTATTTAATTTTATAGAAAATGAAAAAAGAAATAATAATAGAAGTGAATGAAAATAATTTTAAAGAAAAAGTTATAAATAAAAGCAAAGAAATTCCAATAGTCGTTGATTTTTGGGCTGATTGGTGTATGCCTTGTTTAATGTTATCCCCTATATTAGAATCTTTAGCAAAAAAATTTAATGGAAAATTTATTTTAGCAAAAGCTAATATAGATGACACACCTTATATAGCAAAAAAATATAATATTACAACTATACCTTCAGTAAAAATGATAAAAAATGGCGAGATTACTGACGAATTTATAGGTCTAATTCCGGAAGAAGAAATAGAAAAATGGATAAATAAAAATTTATAAGTATATTTTTTCTTATTTAAACATGGTAATTTATGACTTGATTATAATTGGTGCTGGTCCCGCTGGTTTAACAGCTTCTCTATATGCTGGAAGGTATAAATTAAAATGTTTACTTATATATTCTTTATTAGGCGGGACTATGACAGAAGCTTACAACATAGAAAATTTTCCTTCTTATAAAAATATTTCTGGTATTGAATTAACAAAAAGAATTTATGAACAAATAAAAAATTTAAAAGTAGAGGAAAAATTAGAGGTTGTAAAAAAAATAGAAAAAGAGAAAAAATTTTTTTCTATTTTAACAGATAAAAATAGATATTATTCAAAAACAATAATAATAGCAACAGGAAGAGAAAAAGCAAAATTAAATTTAAAAAATGAAGATAAATTTTTAGGAAAGGGAATTCATTATTGCGCTAGTTGTGATGCTCCTTTTTATAAAAATAAAATTGTTGCTGTCGTAGGAGGGGGGAATTGCGCATTAAATTCATCTTTATTACTAAGCAAATATGCTAAAAAAGTTTATATAATATACAGAAAAAAAGATTTCATTAGAGCGGATAAAATTTTAGTAGATAAAATAAAGAAAAATAAAAAAATTAAAATTTTATTCAATAGGAATATAGAAGAATTAATTGGAAAAGAAAAATTAGAACAAATAAGATTAGATAATAATAAAAAAATTAAAGTTGATGGTTTATTTATAGAAATAGGATATGTTCCTAATAAAGAAATATTTAAAAATTTGAAAATAAAATTTGAAAATAATTATATCAAAGTAAATAATAAACAAGAAACAAATATTAAAGGTATTTTCGCAGCTGGTGATATAACTTCAAACAATTTAAAACAAATAATTACAGCATGTGGAGAGGGAGCAATTGCTGCTTTTTCTGCTTATAACTTTATAAAAGAAAAGGAAAAATAAAAGAAAAATAGAAAAATGAAAGCAAAAAAAAGTGAAAATAAAAGAAAAAAAATAGAAGAAATTTTAATAAAAGTAGGAATAGAAATAGCAAGAAAAGGCGGAGGTGCTTTATTTATAATTAGTGATAGCTGTAAATACAAAAGATTATTAAAACAAAAAATAAAACCATTTTCAATTTTTGAAAAAGGAGCGGAAAAGATATTAATGTCTATTGGAACAATAGATGGAGCTGTAATAGTAAATTCAAAAGGGATGATAAAAGATTATGGAGCTTTTATTAAATCAAAAAAAATATTTAAAGGTTTTGGTACAAGACACATTGCTGCTTATAATGCTTCATTAAATAAAGATACAATTGCAATTCTTGTTTCAGAAGAAGAAAAAAAAGTTAAAATATTTAAGGAAGGAAAGATAATATTACAATTTGACACTTTAGAAAAAAATATACAAAAAAACGTAAATGAAACTTTTAAGCTATTAGAAAGTTTAGGGTTTGGAACATTATCTTCTGTAAGTATATCTACTTTAATCCCTGGTCTTGGAGTATCTATTTTTCCTGGAATAATTTTATTTGCAGCTCCTTATTACATATTCAGAAAAATACAAGAAAAAAGAAAAACAAAGAAATTTTAAATATAAAAAAATAGTATAATATATGCTCCCGTAGCTCAGTCTGGATAGAGCACCGCACTTCTAATGCGGGGGTCGAGGGTTCAAATCCTTCCGGGAGCATTTTAGTAATATTTTAATAAAATATTTTATAAAATAGATAATTTCTTAAAATATAATTTATTATATTAAATATGAAAATACCGATATATTTTTTAGGAACATCCCATGCAATTCCAACAGAAAAAAGAAATCATACAGCAATATGGTTAAATTATAAAGCAGAAAATATATTAATAGATTGCGGAGAGGGAACTCAAAGACAAATAAGAAAAATGAAATTAAATCCTTGTTCTTTAACAAAAATACTAATTACTCACTGGCACGGAGATCATATTTTAGGTTTACCAGGATTACTTCAAACTCTTGTATTAAATGGTTATAATAAAAAATTAGATATATATGGCCCAAAAGGAACCTATAATTTCTTAAATCTTATTCTAAAGATGTTTGTTTTTAAAGGAAAAATTAATTTAGAAATTCATGAAGTTGACGAAGGAATTATAATAAATGAAAAAGATTATTATATAGAAGCAAAAAGAATGAAACACGCTACTTATTGCTTAGCATATTCCTTCATAGAAAAAGATAAAATTAGAATAGATAAAGAAAAATTAAAGAAATTAAAAATAAAAGAATGTAAAGAATTAGCAAAATTAAAAGAAGGAAAAGATATAATTCTAAATGGGAAGAAAGTAAAAGCATCTTATCTTACTTACAAAGAGAAAGGTAAAAAAATAACTTTTGTTTTGGATAGTTCTTTTAATAATAATATGATAGAAATTGCAAAAAATTCTAATTTGTTGATCTGTGAAGCAAGTTATAGTAAAATTGATAAAGAAAAAGCGATAAATTATTATCACCTTACTTCTGAAGAAGCTGCTTTAATTGCAAAAAAAGCTAAATGTAAAAGATTAATTTTATTACATATAAGTCAAAGATATGAAAATAAAGAGAAAATATTGTTAAATGAAGCAAGAAAAATATTTAAAGAAACAAAATTAGCAAATGATTTAGAAAAAATAGAAATATAGTTCTTACTATAGATATTTTCTTTATGCGAAAATTTAATAATAACGCTTAAACTTTAGAAGGAGATATATAAATTATTGTATCTCCTCTTAGAAAAGTAAGTCCAAGATTTTTTTTAACTTCTCCATTCTCTATTTCTTTCGAATTATCTAGAACGATGTTTACATGTATATCAAATGCTAACAAAGTTCCAACCAATTGTTTGTCATTTTTCAATTGAACTAAAATTTCTTTTCCCTTGCTATTATTCAATAAGTCCAAAGGTCTTTCAATTTCGTTAACCATAAAAGAAAATTAATTTTTTTATTTAAAAAGTTTTTGTTTTTTATGTTAAAAAAAGAAAAATATATAAACTATGATTAAAAAGAAAAAATATGAAAACAGGAAGAAAAATAACTGGAGGAAAATATCATCATTATAGAAAAAAAAGAAAATCAGAAAGATCAAGAAATATTAGATTAGTAAAACTTGGAGAACCAAAAAAGAAAAAAATAAGGATGTATGGAGGTAAATATAAAACAGTTTTACTTTCTTCTAATGTTATAAATGTTATAGTTGGAAAAAAATGTAAAAAAGTTAAAATAAAAAATGTCCTTGAAACTCCAAATAATAAATTCTTAGCAAGACAAAATCTAATGACTAAAGGAACAATAGTTGAAACAGAACTTGGAAAAGTAAAAATAACAAATAGACCTGGCCAAGAAGGACAAATTAATGGAATCTTAATTGAAAAACAAAAATAATAATATTGATATTTCAAAATATTGTATTTTAAATTTCTAAAAAGTATGTAAGAAGAATTAATATACAATAATAATAGAATAAATAGATATTCTAAAAATAGAAAGATTTATATATACGAAAAGATTTAAAAATTTTACGATATCTTAAAAATGAAATATATAAAAAAATGTCCGGAATGTAATAGTAGCGATTTAACTTACGATTCTCATAAAGGAGAAATAATATGTAATAATTGTGGCCTGATAATAGAAGAAAAAATGATTTATACAGGCCAAGACACAGGCGGTACTTTTGACAAAACAGAAAAAAAAGGAAGAGGTGGTGCTCCTTTATCCTTACAAAAATTTGATAAAGGATTAACAACAAATATAGGAGAAAGTTCTGATATCTATAAATTAGATAATACTAAATTAAGAAAGTATATGAGATTAAAAAAATGGCAAGAAAGAGTTTCTACATCTATTGAAAGAAATTTAAGATTAGCAATGGCCGATTTAAGAAGAGTTGCTTCTTATTTAGATTTGCCGACTGTTGTTAGAGATGAGGCAGCGCGTATATATAATTATGTCCTACAAAGGGGATATGTAAGAGGTAGAAGTATGGAATCTGTAATAGCAGCTTGTATTTATTCTGCATGTAGAAGTTATAATATTCCAAGAACATTAGATGAGATAGCAAATGCTTCTGATGTAGAAAGAAAAGAAATTGGAAGAACTTACAGATTTATTATGAGAAAAATGGGGGTAAAAACAAAACCCTCTTCTCCTAAAGATTACATTTCAAGATTTGGTTCTATATTGCATTTATCTCCGAAAACGCAATCTGATGCTATAAGAATTTTACAAAAAGCAGATATATCTGAATTAACAAGTGGAAGAGGACCGGCAGGAATTGCTGCTGCAGCATTATATGTTGCTGCATTATTAAATGACGAGAAAAAAACACAAAGAGAAGTAGCAGATGTTGCTGGAATCACAGAAGTTACTATAAGAAATAGATATAAAGAATTAATTGAAAGATTAAATTTGGAAGATAAATTAAAGATTAAAGAAAAAGAAAAAAATAAATAATATCTGAAAAATAAATTTATTTATATTCTAAATTCTCTAAATTTTGATTTATTAATTAATAAGATTTATTAAATATAATAGCTTTATTTTAAATGTAAGCAGGGATACCGAAGCGGTCAAACGGGCATGGCTTAGGACCATGCGGCTTAGTGCCTTCAGAGGTTCGAATCCTCTTCCCTGCATATCAATAACTATAAATAACCATAAGAAATAGAATCTATATTAAAAAATTAAAAATAATTTTAAGAAGTATCAACAAAACATCTGAACAAATCTTTTTCCTTTATTTTTTACTAAATCTAAAGTTATAACAAAATTTTTTTTACTTTTTTCTAACTGTTCTAGTTCTATAAAAAACCATCCTTCTCTGTTAAACCTTATTGCTATAACAGGTTTTAGCCCGAATATTTCAGAAAAAATTAAAAATTCTTCTATTTGTTTTTTTGTTATATATTTATATTTTGATTTTGATGACTTGCATTCAATAGCATATTTCCCTTTTTTGTTTCCTGCAATTAAATCACACGCTGTATTTTTCATTAAACCAGAACCTGCGACTCTTACAGCTCTAAAACCATGATCAAGAAATATCTTATAAAGTTCTCTTTCTGCATTTGAACCCTTTTCCTTATTTCCCATTTTTATTTTATTTCTATAATTTATACTTACAAATAAGTATTAACAAAAATATTAGATAATTTAAAATTATAAATCTCTTGCTTGTAAAGTTTTTCTTCCATTAGCCTTTGCTCTTGCAACTGCTTTTTGTAAAATTTCTTCAACAACTTTATCTAAAGCAGGGCCAACTTCTTCTGCTACATTTAAATCTTTTACATATTCTTTTATTTTACTTCTAACAACTAGTCCTGTCATTTTTTCTTACCTCCTTTTTTTGATTTATTTTTTAGTTTTCTTTTATTTGTCAACAAAATTATTATACCTAAAATAAAAATAAAAAATCCAATTAAGTCTATATCTAAATTCCATAGACTATAATTTATTATATTTAAAAATTGAAAAATTACTCCTATAATTATTAGAATAATTCCAATTATTTTAATTTTCATTTTTTTCTTCATTTTTATTTAATGGTTTCATAAAAGGAAATAAAATAACATCTCTTATTGATGGTGAATTAGTAAACAGCATAACCATTCTGTCTATACCTAAACCAACTCCACCTGTAGGTGGCATTCCATATTCTAAAGCATTTATAAAATCTTCATCTAAAGGGTTTGCTTCTTCATTACCCCTTTTTAATTCTTGAGCTTGAGCTTCTAATAATAATCTTTGTCTTATAGGATCATTTAATTCTGAATAACCATTTCCAACCTCCATTCCAGCTATATATGGTTCAAATCTTTCAATATAGCCTGGTGAGCCTCTTTTTTCTTTGCATAAAGGAGTTGTTTCTTGGGGGTGGTCTATAATAAAAGTTGGTTGTATTAAATATTTTTCACAAAAATTTTCAAATATAGAAGTAATTAACATTCCTTCTGTTTTTCCTTTTATTTTAACATTATTTTTCTCTGCAAAAGATAATAATTCTTTTTGATCCATATTTATAACATCTATACCAGCATATTTTTTAATTGCATCTATCATTTTCAATCTTTTCCAAGGTCTTTTTAAGTTTATTTTATTTCCTTGATATTCAAATTCTAATTTACCTAAGATTTTCTTTGCTACATAACAATAAATTTCTTCTGTTAGATTCATTATATCATTATAATCAGAATAGGCTTCATATAACTCTACTTGAGTAAATTCTGGATTATGTATTCTGTCAATTCCTTCATTCCTAAAATCTTTTGCAAATTCATAAATTTTTTCAAAACCACCAACTAATAATCTTTTTAAATATAATTCATTACTTATTCTTAAATATAAAGTCATGTTTAAAGCGTTTAATTTTGTTATAAATGGTTTTGCTGAAGCTCCTCCATAAATAGGTTGTAATATTGGAGTATCTACTTCTAAATAACCTTTATTGTTAAGAAATTCTTTTATTGCTTGAATAATCTTTGTTCTTTTAATAAAGACCTCTTTTATCGAAGGATTCATTATTAAATCAAGATATCTTTTTCTGTACCTTTCTTCTTTATCCTGTAGCCCATGCCATTTTTCTGGTAAAGGAGCAATACTTTTTGTTAATAAGACTATATCATCTACAAGAATTGTTAATTCTCCTCTTTTTGTTTTTATTATTTTTCCTTCTACTCCAACAAAATCTCCTATATCTATAAATTTTTTAAAAAAATTAAATATTTTCTCTGGTGTTTTATTTTTTTGCAATTGTAATTGTATTTTTCCTGTTCCGTCAATCAAATCTACAAAAATTAATTTTCCTATATCTCTTATAGATATAATTCTTCCAGCAGTTTTAGCTTTAAATTTTGTTTCACCTCCTTTTTTTAATTTAGAATATTTTTCTTGTAATTCTAAACAAGAATCTTTCTTTTCATAAGAATAAGGATAAGGATTTATTCCTAATTTTACAAGTTCTTCTATTTTTTTTAATCTTTCTTTTAGTATTTCTTCTCTCCTTGACATTTTGGTATTTTTTATTTAGTATTTATTTATTAAAATTTTTTTATTTAAAAATAAATTATTTTAAATTCTTTAAAATTTTGGAATTTTTCTTCTATTTTATCTATTCTTTTTATTACAGCATCTTTATGTTGAGTACTACAGATTTCTATAAGTTTTTCAACTTTATCTATATCCCCTTCAAACCAACATTCAACAGATCCATCTTCTTTATTTCTTACATATCCCTTCACACCAACTTCGTCTGCTTTTTCTTTAATAAAATTTCTAAAAAAAATTCCTTGCACATTACCAAAAATGTAAAGTTTTATTGCTTTTTTCATTTTTCTTTAAAATATCTTAATGCTTCTGTTATATTTTCTACCTCAATTATAGTAAGTCCTAATTCTTTTGAAACATTTACTTTTTTTATTTTAGTTTCTGTTGTGCATATTTTTGTTGTACCAAATGTTTGACAATGTTCTTTTGTTTCTGGAATAAAATCAAAAGATTGTGATAATGGAACTAAAAATATTCTAGCATTAGATTCTTTTGCTGCCTTTGCCTTTTCTAATATATCTGAAATAGGGCCTATACTACCATCATGATTTATGGTTCCTGTTATAATTACATCTTCTCTTGGTTTTTCTCCATTTAATGCAAAAATTGTTGCAATTGTTATTGCTGCGCCTGCACTTGGGCCTCCTATTATACTAGCATTCTTTACTTTTACTGAAAAGATTAAATCATATTGAGAAACATTTTTATTTGATATAGAACTTGCAACATATCTTGCCATTCTTATACTTTGTTGCGTGTCTGCCCAAAATAATAAGTTCTCTATATCAACTAATGTTTTTCCAGTTCCTTTCTTTGCTTCTACTGATAAAATTGTAGGAACACCTTTACCTTCAGAATCTACCGCAGGAACTTTTAATTCTACTAATATTGAGTTATCATCAGAAAAAAATTTTGTTTTTGTATCAAAAATAATATTTTCTTGATAAATATTTTCTTCTGTAATATTTTTTTTATCTTTAATTTCGTTTAAAAGTAATAAAAATAAATTTAGAGATACTAAAATAAATAATATAAGTAGTAAATTCTTAACAATCTTTCTTCTTTCATATTCGTATTTTTTTTCCATTTTTTTTAAATGAGCCTGCTCGGATTTGAACCGAGGACCCCCACCTTATCAGAGTGGTGCTCTAACCTGGCTGAGCTACAGGCTCATATAAGATTATACTTATCTTAGTTTTAAAAATTTATGTAATTCTAATATTATATATATTCATGTAAAATATGTATAAAAAATTATATTAATAATATTGATTAATTTTATTTTTTTCTTTATTCAAAGATATAAAAATAAGAAGATTTAAAAATACTTAACTATAAATTCAAATATGACAAATGCATATGATTACATTAAGGAAAGTTTAAGAAAAAATTTAAAAGAAAAATTAATAGAATTCAGAAAACAAAAATCTATAATTAGAGTAGAAAAACCTACAGATATAGGAAGGGCTAGAAAACTTGGATATAAGGATAAAAAAGGATTTATTATTGTAAGAGTAAGATTAAAAAGAGGGAAACATAAAAGACCTAGGCCTAATAAAGGAAGAAAAACAAGAAATTTAACTACAGAAAAATCCTTAAAAATGAATTATCGATGGATAGCGGAAATAAGAGCACAAAAAAAATATCCTTCTTTAGAGGTTTTGAATTCTTATAAAGTTGCAAAAGATGGAAAATATTATTGGTTTGAAGTTATTATGGTAGATCCTAATAGAGATGAAATAAAAAAAGACAAAATAATAAATTGGATATGTTCTAATAAAAATAGAAAAAGAGCATTGAGAGGTTTAACTTCTGCTGCAAAAAAAGCAAGAGGTCTAAGATAAAAGAGAATAAAAAATATTTCCGAATCTGTTAATATTGATTTAAATTCTAAATCCTCTTAAATATATTCTTTTCTAAATGCTTTAAAGAGTTTAAAATATATAGTTAAGTTTAAATTCTTTATTTAATTTATATTGTCATGTTATATTCAAAATTATGTGATATATATGAAAAATTAGAAAAAACCTCTAAAAGATTAGAAAAAACAGAAATTTTATCTGATTTTATTAAAAAATTAAATATAGAAGAAAAAGAAATAATTTATTTATTACAAGGGAGAGTTTTTCCAGACTATGATAGTAGAGAAATAGGAATTTCTACTCAACTTGTTATTAAATCATTAGAAAAATCTAGCGGAACGAAAAATGAAGAAATAGTAAAATTATGGAAAAAATTAGGTGACTTAGGAGAAGTAGCTTCATTGATAATAAAAAGAAAAAAACAAGCTACTCTTTTTTCTAAAAGATTGGAAGCAGAAAAAGTTTTAAGCAATATAAGAAAATTAACAGAATTCGAAGGAAAAGGCACAATAGAAAAAAAAATATCTTTAATAACAGAACTTCTAAATTTTTCTAATGAAAAAGAAGCAAAATATGTTGTAAGAACATTATTACAAGATTTAAGAATAGGAATAGGAGAAGGAATTTTAAGAGATGCTATACTATACGCTTTTTTTGGTAAAGAAGATAAAGAAGCTTTACAATTAATACAAGAAGCATATGATAAAACTCTAGATTTCGCAAAGGTTTTTGAACTTTCTATTAAAGGAAAAGAAAAATTAAAAAATATAGAGCTTATTCCTGGAAAACCTGTTAAAGTCATGCTTGCTTTAAAAGTTAAAGATATAAAAGAAGGATTTGAAGTTACTGGTAAACCGGCTGCTTTTGAATTTAAATATGACGGCTTCAGAATGTTGATCAGTAAAGATGAAAAAAATGAAGTAAGAATATTTACTAGACGATTAGAAGATGTAACTAATCAATTTCCTGAAGTTAAAGAATATGTAAAGAAATTTGTTAATGCAAAAACTTTTATTATAGATGCAGAAGCTGTTGGTTATGATAGCAAAACAAAAAAATACAGACCTTTCCAAGAAATATCTCAAAGAATTAAAAGAAAATATGAGATTTCTAAATTAGAAAAAGAACTTCCTGTAGAGATAAATGTTTTCGATATTCTTTATTATAATGGAAAAAATCTTTTGAATATTCCTTTTTTAGAAAGAAGAAAAATTTTAGAGAAAATAATCAAACCAGAAAAATACAAATTAAAATTAGCAGAACAAATTATAACAGATAAAGAAAAAGAAGCAGAATTATTTTATAAAAAAGCATTGCAAAACGGACAAGAAGGTTTAATGATAAAAAATATTAACGGAATATATAAACCTGGTGCAAGAGTTGGTTATATGGTTAAATTAAAACCAACACAAAAAGAACTTGATTTAGTAATAACAGAAGCGGAATTTGGAACAGGAAAAAGAGCTGGTTGGTTAACAAGTTTTAATGTGGCTTGCAAAGACAAAGAAGGTTTAAGAGAAGTTGGGAAAGTATCTACCGGATTAAAAGAAAAATCTGGAGAAGGAACAACATTTGAAGAGATAACAAAAATTTTAAAGCCATTAATAATAAAAGAAAAAGGTAGAAAAGTAGAATTAAAACCAAAAATAGTGATAACTGTTACATACCAAGAGATACAAAAATCTCCTTCTTATAATTCTGGATATGCTTTGAGATTTCCTCGCTTTATTGCTTTAAGAATAGATAAAAGTATAGATGATATTGCCACATTAGAAGAAATTGAAAAAGAATATTTAAAACAAGAAAGAAGTATTTAATAAAAATGAAGGGAGCTAAAAATAATTAAATAAATATATTTCTAACAATAATTTAAAAAGAAAAAACTTTATAAATATAGAAAAATTTAAAAAGCTATGGCAAAAACAAAAGATTTAAAAATACAAAATATTGTAGCAACGAGCTCTTTAAATGCGCAAGTTCCTTTAAATAAACTTGCTCGAACGCAGTCAGAAATAGAATATAATCCAGAAACATTTCCTGGATTAGTTTTAAGAATAAAAAAACCTAAATCCGCTGTTCTTGTTTTCTCTTCAGGAAATTTAGTTTGTACAGGAACAAAGAGTATAGCACAAGTAAAAAAAGTAATAGAAGAAGTAATAAAAAAAGTAAAAAAAATTGGAGTTAAAGTAACAAAAAAACCTAAAATAAATGTACAAAATATTGTAGCAAGTGGAAGTATAGATTTAATGCTTAACTTAAATTTACTTGCTTTAGAATTAGAAAATACAGAATATGAACCTGAACAATTTCCAGGATTAGTATATAAATTAGTAGAACCTCCTGCAACTTTTTTATTATTTACAAATGGAAAACTTGTATGTACAGGAACAAAAAATAAAGAGCAGCTTGAAGAAAGCATGAAAAATCTTACAAAGAATGTTAAAGAAGCATTAAAAAAGATAAAATAAAAAAATATTTTAAATTTAAATTTTTATTTTTTATATTTTTTTAGTAAGCAATAATAATCTTTTTTCTATATTAATTATTCTTCAATAAGATTTTTCATAATTTTAGCGTATAATTTAAACTTCTCAAAATCTTCTTTATCTTAATATTTTTTTGCTTTATCTATTCTTTTATTTATTTTATTAATTAAAAAAATTTTTCTTCTAGAGATTCTCTTTTAATCATTTCTAAAATTTATTTTCATCATCTCTTAAATTATAATCTTTTTCATAATTTTCTTTTTTTATTTCTTGTTCAATTTTTATTAATAGGTTTCGTATAAATCGAATAAATCTTCTATTGAATAATTTTTATCAAATTTTTTTCATATTATTATTTTTTAAAATTAAGAAAGTTCTTTCTCTATTTCTTTTAACTTTTCATACCTACTCCATACTTGCTCTACATATTTATCTTGTTCTGGGTATTTTGGATTACATTTCCAACCATTATATCCTCTTAAAGCAGCTTGCCATCCATAATATATCTTTGATCTATATTCCTCGCTGCATGCATTACTAAATTGTTTTCCATTTTTATATGCATCATACATTTCCTTCAAAATTGCTGTTCCTATTTTTATATTTATTTCAGTATCTTTCAATTCTTCTTTAGATTTCAAATTAAATTTATCTTTCCATTTATTAAAACTAATTTGCATTAAACCATAAGAAGAACCGATAGAAACATCTTTTTTACATTCGGATTCTTGTATTATTACTGCAAGTGTTAATAAAGGATCAATTCCATTTTCTTTTGAATATTTTAATATATTTTCAGAAATATCTTCACAATAATCAACACATTTACATTTTTTATTATCACCATCTATTCCATAGTTCTTTACATTTTCTATTATTTTTTTAATTCTTTCTTTTTCTTCATTAGATATTTCGTTTTCTTCTTCTGAAGAAGAAGTTTTTTTCTTATTAGAACAAAAATAATCCCTATAAATTCCTGAATAATCAATAATTCTTAAACTATAAAAATATAATAGATTTTTATCTTTTATTTCTCCTTGGCTTAGTTTATATTTAAATATATAAATTATACAAAAAGCTTTTTGGTATTCATCTTTTAAATTAGAGCATTGGTTATATAAGTAATAACTATTTTTTCCTTCAAAAGCACTTTTTAATTCAGAAGATAACAGTGATAATTGTGAATCTGGTCCTTTGTTAATTGTGTTTTTATAACCAGCAAAATGTGTATCATTTTTAATATATATTGCTTTATTTTTGTTGCTTTTTTCTAAATCTAATTGATAACCCATCTTAGATTCTGCTGAAACAATAGCAGCTAATAAAGCTTTAAAAGATTCTTCATCAAAACCTTCTGGAAGATTTTTCTTTGCATATTTATTAAAATATTCTTTATACTCTTCATATCTTTTTTTATATACAGAATTAAGTTCATAATTACTTTTACATCCTTCACTACATTTTAAACAAAATTTTTTTTCTTTATTTTGTGTTGTAGAAGAAATTGCATAACCAACAATAACATTATTTGTAATATAATTATAATCTGGTTCTAATGGATAATAAAGAGGTTCTTCTTCTAAAAAGCATTTTTCTTGAATATATAGGTTATATACACTTTCTAAATCTTTTTTAATTAAATCTAAATTTTTTAATTCTTTTTCATAATCTTTTATTAAATTTAAATTTCCTATGATATCAAAATATCCTATTTGAACATCCTCTACAAAGAAATCTGTTCCTAAAAATTTTCTATCTAAATATAAGTCTCCAGCAGGATAATTAAAGTATAATCCAGTTTCTTTTCTTGATTTCAATATTTTTATTTTTTCACCATTATTCTTTTCATCTTCATAAGATAATTGATTATTGTCTAGGCTTGTTTGGCCATTCTGACTTTTGCCTTCTTTTATATCTTCTGCAATAACGCTAACTATTTTTCTTAAAGTATACTTTTTATATTCTTCTTTTACTAAATTTTCATATATTTTATATGTATTATATAATAATTCTGCTTTTCTATTGTCTAAAGAAGATTTTTGCAAGAATTCTTTTAATTTTTGTAAATAATCATTAGAAGGTTCTTTTGATTTATCTTTTTCTTTTAATTCTTTATAATTTTGTTCTTCATTAAAAACTATTCCTTCTTGTTGTTTTAATTTTTCAAAAACTTCCTTTTCATATTCTTGTAAGGTTTTTATTGTTTGATTTCTTAGTTCTATGTTTTGTATAGCGTTTTTTACAGATTCTGTGTCAAGCCAGCATTTTATGTTCTTACTTTTATCACACCAGCCTACAGCAATCCATCTTCCTTCTTTTGAAGCACTAGAATAAATATCTTTAGAAGGTTCTCCTGTAGAACAAACTCTTATTATTCCTATATTTGAAATATCAGGATTAGTATAAGATGAAATTCCTTCTTGTAAATTTAAATTAGCTAAACTATAATAACTTGAAGTTCCATAAACACATTCTTCTTCTGAATTAATCTCTTTATTTTTAACTTGTTGTTCTACATATTTATCTTTTAAATAATTTATTGTAAAATCTGTTGTCACTTGCTTAAAACCACATTTTTCTTGGTTATTTATTTTTACACATAATTCATCATATCCAGCTGGTCCTAAGAAATCTTTCGTCTCAGAAGCATATTCTCCTTGCTTTACGTATCCTGTTGTTACTAACATGGTTTCTTTTAAATTAAAGAATTGTGTTGATGCAGAAGTTGCCTTTAAGTAAATAGAATAATAAACTCCTGAATCTTTTCCTGCATAAATATGATAATAAACTTTATAATGTGTTGTTTCTGTTGTTGTAACATCTGTATAAGGTATTTGATCTAAAGTAGCATAAAATTGTACAGGACTTGGTGGTTCTGCCAATTTATCAAAAACATCTGAAACAGAAGGATAATTAGCAGAAATAAAACTTTTGCATATCTCTGTTTGTATATTTTTTGTTGTTCTTTCTTTAAACGCTTGCATAACATTTATTCCATAATAATTAGTGAAATAATTAAAAGAATTTTCCATATTTTTCCATGCGTCATTTATGGTTAGATATTCTCCTCCACCATAAGATGTTGATTTTCCTGCTAATAATCCTAAGAATTTAGGAAAACCATATCTTAAAAGAGGAACTAGTTGTCTCCATGTTAAATCACATAAATAAATACTGTATATTTCATCACACATCCCTACCATTCTTCCTGTATTTAAATTTTCTTGTAAACAATCCCTATGTGCTTTTAATAAAGAAGAATATGCTTGTAATCCTGCATTAACTCCTGTCAAACATACAGGAACTAAAACCTTTCCTTCAGAAGGAGAACCAAAATTAGGTAAACACAAAACTAAACTTCCTATTATTCCTTCTTGGATAACATTTTGTGTTGGCCATGTTCCACCTAAATTACATCTTGAAGCAGGACACATAACAGGATCACAGACATTAAATAATATAGCACAATCTTCAACAGACATATAATCATAGCAGTTCCCATTTGGAATATTTACAGCTCTTTCAAAAACAAAATAATTTCCATCAATGATTATACCTTTTTCTCCATTTAGATAAGCTTTTGATACTTTTTCTACTGTATTTATTCCTTTTATTATTAATTGTTTTGCTTCATTTTGACTTAATGCACATGGTAATTGATCTAATGGCTGATTTGAGTTCATGTCTATTCTCGTACATATATCATCACCACCAGATTCAAATTCTTCTTTTCCATTAGATCCAACATTACATAAATAAAATGTTGATAACATTCCTGAACTTGAATAAGGTTTAGAAGAAGTTGCTCCTAAAAAAGATAAAGAAGGTTTTGTTGCAATATACCAACCTTGCTTTAAATCAAAAGGAACTAATTTAGGCATTCCTTTAAATGGCTCTGTATCATAAACAGCAATTTTTTTGTTTATTATTTGATAAGTATTTTTACACTCTCCTGAAGAAACAAAAATTATATCTTTTATATCATTATACTTTAATTTTTCACAACTTGTATTTATTGAAGATAATTCGCCATTATTAAATTCATTTGAATTAATAATATATTCGCTACTTCCTTCACCTAGCAATCTCACAGGAACAGCATATAAACAATTATTTTTTACAATTGTTACATATTTACTTTCATTTTTTTCTATTATCTTTGCATTAATTTTTCTAGCATTATCAGACAAAAATATAGGTATTGCTCCTTTATAACCAACGTTTTCAAATTCTTTTGAAATACTATTTTCTCTTTCATCATTTTCTTTTAATTTTTTTATTTGCTCAACCAAAGAATTAATTTTATTCTCTTCTAAAGGAATACTAGCATTTTTTGTTTTTGAATAAAAAATAATTTCTCTCATATCATAAACTGTTAAATATCCTTTTTCTATTAAATCATTAATAGTATTTATTGAATTAAAGGTTTGATTTAGGTTATTATCATTTTTTATTTCTTGATAGAAATATTGTGTTAAATTTTTAGCAATTTCTTTTTGGGTATTTCCTGAAGATTGTGCTGATTCTATCTTTTGATTTATTTCATTTATTATTTCTGTAACTTTTTCAACATCTTTATTTATTTTATCTTTATTTTTATAAAAACACTCATCTAAACTTTTGTGTTCTCCTTTTACAACTAATTCTGCACATCTTTCATTCCAACCTCCCTTTGAAGTCATAACATATGTTCTTGCTGTTGCTTTTCCTCCTATGTTTGCAAACATATTTTTTATGTTTAATATAGTAGCTGTAGCAATACAAGTCTTTGTCCATGTTTTAACAACATTGTTTAAGTTATTAGAAATTTTTTCAACTTGCTCTAATGTTTTATTTATATTTTCTATTCTTTCTTTTGTTTTTTCTGGTGTTAATTTTATTGCTCTTTTTTCTATTCCTATAGAAACAGCAAAATTGGTTTCGGTTCTTCCAAAATTTGTTTTAGGAATTAATTTTATTTTTGCTAGATAATTTGCATTTATATCAACTAATTTTATTTTTATATTTCCTTCTTGTATAAGTTTTGGATTTTGTTCATTTAAATTTACTTTTATTTCTTTTTCTATCCACTCATTTTCTTTCGTTTTGTATTTATAAGAAATTTTTGCAGATTCTTTTTCTATACTTCCTAATATAATAGAAATATTTTCATCCTGATAAATAATTTCTCCTAATCCAACTAACCCGATATCTGTATATGATTTTTTTATTCTTCCTTCATTATCATAAATATCAAATTTTGCGCTTACTTCTTCTTTATTAGGATATTTTATGTTTTTCAATGTTATAAGATGCGTTTCTCCTTGGTGTTCAAAAAATAAACTTGATGAAGAAAAATCTAATAAAGAAGATTTCGCTATTTCATCTTGGACTTTATTTACCAATTTAGAATCTGAATATTGATCTATTAATTTATTCAATAATTCTATTTGTGTTTTTTGCTTTCCAATAATTTTCGCTGTTTCTGCTAATTCATATAAAGCTAGTGCCCCATAATATTCTCCTGCATATTCTCCTGCATCTATTTTTTCCTTTCCATAATCCTTAACGATTATGTCAACATAATCCTTTGCTTTTGAAAAATAATCATTAATATTATTTGTATTTTCTTCATAATCTGCTTTTTCTATTATGACTGGTTCATTAAAGGTATAACTTTCTTCTGTTTTTGATTTTTCTATTATAAGGATATTATTCTGTTGAATTCCTAATTCTGTTGCTGTATCTTTTTTTATTGCTTCTTTAAATTTTTCCCATTCTAACTTTGTTTTTGAATTTATTCCTTTTTTTATTGATTCGAGTTTTTCTGTTTTTATTTTTCCATCTTTTATATTAATATCAGAAACATTTTTTGCTATAACTATAAATTCTTTTTGTTGGTTATTTTCTTTTTTTATTCCATAATATAATAGAAAATCCTTTTCTTTTAAATTCTGGCCAATTTTCTTTTCTTCATTATTTATTTTAACATAATTTGAAAATCCTATAGATAAAAAATAATTTTTTCCTGCACATCTTAATTCTATTTGATTTAAGTTTCTATCAATTTTATTAATTGTACATTCTCCTACTTTTTCATTTTCATATACCCATGTTTCAATACCATCATATTCTATTAGAGCCCTTTCTTTTGGTAATTCCTGGTCGATATATTTTATAATTAATCCTGCTTTACAATAAAAACCTGGAATATATATTATAGAAGATTCCTTTCCTTTATCTAAAGTTATTTTTTTATAGACATTGCTTTTATCAGAATATATAGAAACCATTGCTTTATTTTCATTAATATCTTCCAATCTTAAATAACCCTTTCCCTTCCAAAAACCATAATTAGTATATTCTGAATTCCATTCTTCATTTTCTAATAAAGGTAAATAATAAGTGTTATCTTTTCCTATACCTAAAGCATTTTCTACATCATATTCTATTATTGCTGTTAAACTAGCATTAACTTCATTTGGCATATCCTTTTCTGATTTCTGTTTTTTTAAGTTAATAACCACATATCCTAAATCTGTAAAAATTGGATTAGTTATTGTATTAGTAGTAGCACCTATAGAGGATTTAGAAGGAAAATAACTTGCTCCAGCTATTATATTACTTTGATTATTAACTTTTATTCTTACACTTTTTATCTTATCTGTCTTTATTAAAGGATTTATTTTTGTTGCAACAATCTTACAAAAAACAGGAACATTTTGCTCTTCTAATAAATCACTTCTCACAACAGAAGGCATGCAACTTCCAGGAACAACATTAACAATAAAATCTTGGGTAGCTTCACATTTTTCTGTATCTCCATAATAAGGCCAAACTTCTTTGTAATCAAAACCGATTTTAGAATAATAATTTATTAAATCTGGTTGAGAAAATTCTACTTGATTTGGATTAGAAAGAGAATATGCTTTTATTAAGTCTATATTTAAAAAAACGAATAGAAGTACAAATAAATAAATTAATATCTTATTTTCTGTATTCTTTCTTTCTCTTTCTTTATCATAATTACATTTCATTTTGCTTCTAAATTTAAAGGATTGCTTTCTATTATATAATAAATTTCTTGTAATTCTTCTAAATTAGACGGCACTTTTAAAGAACCTACATCTATTTTTATTCTTCCTGCTTCTAATTCTGATTCTGTTACATATTGATTTAATTTTCCTCCCCCAATTACAACATTGTTTATTGTTTGGGCAGGAATTACAACATCATAACATTCTTTTTTTGTTATTCCGAAAATTCCTCCTATAACACTAGAAGGAACTTCTACACATTTTTCTGTTTTTGATTCTGGTATATTTATACTTGTATTTTTATAAACATAAACAGTTATATTATACATTCCTTCTGTTAAATTAAAAGATTTTTGATATGGATAATAAATAACAGTATTTTCTTCATTAGAAACAAAATAGATTATAGCGTTATCAGTTATATCTTTATTATTTGATTCTATTTTTAAATTGACTGGATATTTCTTTCTTAGCATAATATAAGCTTCATCTTCTTCGTTAGTAGAAATAATATCACTAGAATCACCATAACCTTCTGCTTTTGCAGTTAATATTCCATTTATACAATTAGGAACTTTTGTTTCTAATATAGCATCTATTCCTTTTATTTTTGTTTTTCCTAAATCGCATATTTCATTTAAACACTTAAAAGAAATATCTGCTTCTACTGGATTTAAATTAGAATCATAAGTATAAACTTTTAAATCTTGTGTTCTATATTTACATATTTGTTCCTCTAAAATAATATTTTCCGCTTCTTTAATAGCTTCTTTTGGATTATTTCCTTTTATTATTACAAGTATAGGAAATTGAAAAAATTCTTCTTCATTATAAATTTGTATTAAAACAGGAAAGGTTAAGTCATAAACATAATGATAATTAAGAATACAAAAACCTAATAAACCCATTCCTTGCTGTAAACCTATAGGCTCTGCTATAAGCATATTATTTTTTGAATTTTTATTTTCTAATTTAGTTATCCATTCTTTTGAATAAAGTATTCTAAAATCATTTTTAGTATTAATATTAATTGTAAAATATTTATCAAGTTCTTTATTTTCTCTTTTTATATTACTTCCTTTTATGAAAATGAAATTATTTTCTATTGCAAGTTTTATTTCACTAGTTATATTGTCTAAATTCCATACTTTCGGGGAACAAGAAAATTCTATTCCATTGACAGGAGCATAACTATACAAAATGTCTAAAGTATAATTTTCTAAAAAAGATTCTTCTTTTTCCTTATTATAAATTTTTAAAGCATCTTCATAAAAATTGCCAAGGTTAGAATTTATGTTTTTTTTATGGGAAGAAATTTTTATTGTTTTATCTTCTCTTGAAATAATTAAATCTGCTTGTAAAGTTATTTCTATTTTATTATTTAAAATTTTTACTTCGGTTTTTGATTTATTTAAAGATATTTTAAAATCTTTTTCTTCAAATTCCGAAAAATCACATTTTAAATTTTCATCAATAAAATTAGCGAGTTGTTCTTCCATGTTCTTTTTAGATGGCACTTGTGTTTTAATTAAATTTCCTGCAGATACATAATACCAATAAGGAATTCCTGTTCCTGAATAATCTAACATATTTGAAAAAGGAATATTTTTATTTCCTGGTTCAAATTTCGGTAATTCAATATAACCCCCTTGAATTTCTAAAGTATTTATTCCAATTTTTGCTGTTTCTTCTATACAAGATAAATATTTATCTTCTACTTGCTGAAAATCGCTAGGAATTATAAATGAAGTTTTATTTTTTATCAAAAGAAAAGTTGTAATTCCTGCAACAAGTAAAATACCAACAATGACAAAAATTGTTAATTGTCCCCTTTTTGATTTTTTTAACATTAAAAAAATAATAAATATATGTATATAAATTTTGTTAAACTATGTCATATAATTATTTATTTTTAAAATTTTCTTTTTTAATAAAGAGATGGGCCCACAAGGAATCGAACCTTGAACCTCTTCCACGTCAAGGAAGCGTTCTGCCATTGAACTATAGGCCCTTTTTATTTACAAAATATAAAGATTTAAAAATATATATAAATTTTATTTTTATTAATTAAAGTTTTTAAAAATGAAAAAACCAAAAAAAATTAATAGATATTGCCCTTATTGTAATAAAAAAACAGAACATAAAGTTATTTTAATTAGCTCTGGCCATAAAAGAGGTGCAATGAAAAGAGGAGCAATAGAAAGAGCTAGAAAACGTGGTTTAGGTAGAGGATATGGTAATTTAGGAAAATATGGTTCTAAGCCAGCTGTAACAAAATTTAAAAGAAAAACAAAATCAACAAAAAAAACAAATTTTATGTATACTTGTACTATTTGTAACAAAAGTCATTACCAAAAAAAAGGAAAAAGATCTGGAAAAATACAAGTAGGAGAAGGAGGAAAATAAAAAAATGGCGCAAAAAATAAAATTCATAAAAATAAAACTTCCGCTTCTAAATGAAGAAGTTTTTATTATTAATAGAGAAAGATTTAATAACGTTTCTTTAAAATTAGATATAACAAGAAAATTGAAAGGGAAAGGATGTGAGATAATTTTTAAAATAGATTCTGTAAAAGATGGATTAAAAATAGATCCTAAGAGAATTCGTATATATGGCTTTTTTATAAGGAGGTTAATAAGAAAAGGTACAGATTACGTTGAAGATTCTTTTGATGCAAAATGTAAAAATGCGGATTTAAGAGTAAAGCCTTTATTAATAACTAGAAGAAAAGTTCATAAAAATGTTAAAAAATCTTTAAGAAAAAAAGTAAAAGAAGAAATAATAAATTATTTTAAAGATAAAAATTATGAGGAAATATTTTCTGATTTATTAAAAGATAATTTTCAAAAAAATTTGAGCAAAAGATTAAGAAAAATTTATCCTTTATCTTTTTGTGATATAAGAGATGTATATGTAAAATAAATTAAAAAATTTTATAAATAAAAATATTCTGTATAAATTATGCCTGTGTAGCTCAGTGGTAGAGCGGCTGCCTTGTAAGCAGTAGGTCGCAGGTTCAATCCCTGCCACAGGCTTTTTTATTTATTAATTAAAGTAGTATTGGCATGTAAAATAATATCTTATTATATCAATAAAGAATAAATATATAAAAAATTTAGTCTTATCTATTCCCTAATCCTCATTTTCATTCTGTTTTTTTCTCTATAAAATAATTTTATTCTACTTCCTCTACCTTTCCTGCTTCAATTAAAATTTTTGCTATTTCTACTGGAATATTTGCAATTTCTCCTTTAGTAAAAGGTCCGAGTTTTTCTCCTTCTTCTGTTAAAAATTCTCCAACTTCTTCTTTAAATAAAACAAAAATATTCTTTTTGGTTTCTTTTTTTTCTTTATTATTTATTAATTCTTTAATTTTTTTATTTTCTTCTTCTATCGCTTTAACAATACTATCAAACATTTCTTTTTCAAAATCTAACATGCTTTCATAATCTCTTTTACTTATTCCTGTCTCGACTGCAATAAAAGCCAAATTAAGTATTTTCTTTTTTCTTCTATTCATTAATTCTTTAAAGATAGAAATAGCACTCTCTAATTGTTTTTTTGTTTTTATTATTTGCTCTGAAAATATATCATCACTTTTTTCAGTTAATTTAGATTTTTCTTCAAAGTATTCATAAACTTCCTGTATAAAATTTTTTTGTAATGTTTGTAGCTGTTCGGAATATTTTTCTTTTCTTGCTATTTCTAAAAGATCATTAAAAGTTATCATTTTATTAATTTAATAAATTATGTAAATCCTGTTTTTTTTAATAATTCTTTTCCATATAGTTTTCCTAAATCTCCTTTTTTTGAATCTTTTTCTGTGAATCTTTGTTCTTTTTCTATTTGTATTTCTTTATTATAATATAAAACAGGCACCGCATCATCAGAATGGCCTCTTAAAGAACATGGTGTTGAATGATCTGCTGTAACTAATAATTTAACATTAAATTTATTTAAAAATTTAACAATATAGGAAAAAAAGTTTTTATCTAAAATCTCAATCATTGCTTTTTTTTCTAATGGCTTATTGTCATGACCAGGAACATCTATTTCCTTAAAATGAATATATAAATAATCATATTTCTTAAATTGTTTTTTTATTACCTTTATTGCATAATTACATGCTATTTTTAAAGCATTATTTAAATTTTCATAAACATCATAACTTTTTAATTCAGGATAACTAAATGTAAATGGTATAATGTTTAAAGCCTTGCTTATTCCAATTTCTAATGGCATATAAACCATAGATGCCCATTTTTTTAATTTTTTTACATTAGGTAAATCAATAGAAGCGTCTCTTGTTAAAATTATATTTGCAGGCAGTAATCCTTTCTTTTTTCTTTCTTTGTTAATAAGATGTTCTTCTAATACCTTATGAGATTTTTCTATAAAATCATTTACTATGTTTGCTGTAAAATGAGTTATATCTTCTTCATCTAATGGCATAGAAAATTTAAATTTATTTGATAGTTGAGATTTTCCTTCTTTATGATATGCGGGATCTGTATTTGTTATATTATCAGAAAAACCTCCTTTTAATACTAAAACTCCTCTATGCTGAATAGTTGGTTTAAAAATAAATTTACACTGCAACTTTACTTTTTTATTTATTTCTTTTGCTAAAATTAAAGCTTCTTTTGTTGTTAAATTTCTTCCCGCTCTTCTATCTACTATCTCTTTATTTTCTAAATTATCTATAGTTGCAAAATTAGTTCTTATTGCTAAATCACCATGTTTTATCTCTATATCAGAACCTAAAGCTTCTAAGCTTCCTCTATAACCAACATAATAATCGCAACCAAACAAAGAAAGAATAGCAGAATCTGACTCAGGAACAACCCCTTCTTTTATGCTATACATATATCCTAATTTGCTCTTTCTTGCTATAATATCTAAATTAGGAGTTCTAGCTGCTTCTAATGGAGTTTTATTATTTAATAAAATACAAGGTAAATCTCCTAAACCATCTATTATTATAAATATTCCTTTCATATATATTTTAATTAAAATAACTATATAAATGTTTTTTTATTTTATTATATAAATGATATTTAAAGAGAAATAAATTTTATTTTATTAACAAAAGTATTTTAAATAAAAAAATTCTATTTTTATAATGTTTAATAAATTTAAAGAGAAATTAAAAAACTTTTTTTCAAAAGTAAGAAAAGAAGAGAAAGAAGAAAAAACTTTAATTATCGACGAGAAAGAAGAAAAGAAAGAGAAGGAAATAATAAAAAAAGAAGAAAAAGAGATAGGAGAAAAAATATTTCAAGATATAGAAAAAGAAGATAAAAAAACGGGTATTTTTACTAAGTTTAAGGAAAGATTCAAAAGAAAAATAACAGAAGAAAAATTTGATATTATTTGGCAAAATTTAGAAGAAATTTTAATAGAAAATAATGTTGCTTTTTCTGTTGTAAGAAAAATAAAAGAAGATTTGAAAAAAAACTTAATAGAAAAAGAAATAAAAAAATCAATAGAGGAAGATATAAAAGAAGCTTTAAAAGAATCTATAAAAGGAATATTAAAAGAAGAAAAAGATATTATTGAAAAAATAAAAAACAGATTGAAAGAAAAAAAACCTTATGTTATTGTTTTTTTTGGTATTAATGGAACAGGAAAAACAACAACAATAGCAAAATTATCTTACTTATTACAAAAAAATAAATTATCTTGTGTTTTATCTGCTTCTGATACATTTAGAGCTGCCTCTATAGAACAACTATCTTATCATGCTTCTAAATTGAAAGTACCTATAATAAAATCATCTTATGGGGCAGATCCAGCTTCTGTTGCCTTTGATGCTATACAATATGCCAAAGCTCATAATATAGATGTTGTTTTGATTGATACAGCTGGAAGAATGCATACACAAACAAACTTAATAAGAGAAATGGAAAAAATAGTTAGAGTGTCTAAACCAGATTTAAAATTGTTTGTAGGAGAAGCAATAGCAGGAAATGATATTGTTGAGCAAGTTAAAATATTTGATAGCCATATTGGAATAGATGGAATAATATTAAGCAAAGCAGATGTTGACGAAAAAAGTGGTTCTGTTTTATCTGTAAGTTATATTACAAATAAACCAATATTATTTTTAGGAACAGGCCAAAAATATGATGATTTAGAAATCTTTGAAAAAGAAAAAATAATAAAAAGGATATTTGAATAAAAAATAAATATAAAGAATAAAAAGTTTTTAGAAAAATATTTTCTTTATAGAATAGAGAAAGATTATCTTATTGATTTTATTTATTTTATTAATCTAATAATATTTTTTAAATTAAATCCTTTAAATCCTATATTTACTTTTTTATTCCTTAAATATTAAAAGAAATAATATCTTTTTACTCTCTTTTTATCTTTTCTTTTTTTTAGGCTCTTCTTCCTTCTCTTCTTTGTTTTTCTTTTTTGCTTTTTTCTTAATATATCTTTCATTTAGGAAGAAAAATAGATAATTTTTTAAGTTCTAATTAGATATTTTTCCATATTTCTAAAACAACAAAACTTATAATACCTTCTAAATTTATATTAAAATGTTAAGCGGATTATCAAACACATTGAGAAAAATAAAAGACAAGATAGCAAATGCCATATTTCTAGATAGAAAAATAATAGAAGAAGCGGCAGAAGAACTAAAATATGCTTTAATAGAAGCAGATGTTGATTTAGATTTGGTTAAAGAAATAACAAACAAAATAAAAGAACAAGCAAAAGAAGAAAAAATTAAAAGCATAGAAAAAAAAGACCAGCTAATAAAATTCATTTATGATGAAATAATAAAAATTTTAGGAAAAGAAGAATACGAATTAAAATTAGAAAAAGGAAAATCACAAAAAATAATGTTTATAGGTTTGTATGGAAGCGGTAAAACTACTGTAATTGCTAAACTTGCAAACTATTATTCAAAAAGAGGATTTAAAGTATGTGTGTTAGGATTAGATGTGCATAGACCAGCAGCTCCTGAACAGCTCGAACAACTTTCTAAAAAAATAAATGTTTCTTGCTTTATAGACAAACAAGAAAAAAATCCTCTAACAATATATGAGAAATACAAAAATGATATAAAAAAATATGATTTGTGTTTTATAGATACAGCTGGTCGACACGACTTAGATTCTGAACTTATAAAAGAAATAAAGAAACTAGAAAAAACAATAATGCCAAATTATACTTTATTAGTAATTCCTGCTGATATAGGCCAAGCAGCAAAAAAGCAAGTTTTAGAATTCAAAAAATCCTGTACTATTCATGGAATCATAGTTAATAGAATGGATTCTTCTGCTAAAGGAGGTGGTGCACTAACAGCATCTTACTTAACAAATACAAGAGTTTATTTTATTGGAACTGGCGAACATATAGTAGATATAGAAAAATTTTCTCCTCAAAGTTTTGTTTCTCGTTTATTAGGAATGGGCGACTTAAAAACATTAATAGAAAAAATAGAAACAGCAACAGAAAAAAAAGAAATAAAAAAAGAAAAATTTACTTTATTGGATTTCTATAATCAAATAGAGAGTATGCAAAATTTAGGCCCTTTTTCTAAATTAACAGAAATGATACCGGGAATTTCTGCATTAAAAGAAAAATTGAAATCAGAAACTATAGATGAACAACAAGAAAAAACAAAGAGATGGAAATATGCAATACAAAGCATGACAAAAGCAGAAATAGAAAACCCTGAACTATTAGAAAAACAACCTTCTAGAATAACAAGAATAAGCAAAGGCAGCGGAGTAAAAACTTCTGAAATAAAAGAATTATTAACTCAATACAAAATGATAAAAGGATTTGCAAAAACAGAAAAAGAAATTGATATAGAAAAATTGCAAAAAGGACAAATACCTAGCGGCATATCAAGAAAACAATTAATGAAACTTGCTAAAAAATACAGAGGAAAAATTTAAAAAATAAAGTAAATTTATTATCACATGATTGAGTATAGTATTAGAAGAACTATTCAAATAATAATAAATTATTCATTATTATATTTACTTCCATTCGCTCTTGTTTTAATTTGTATAATTCTTTTTTTTAAGAATTATAAAAAATTTGACAGATGGATGAAAGTTACAGGGTCAATTCTAATATTTTTAATGTTTATTAATTGGGTGTTTTCATTAATTGAATGGATTAATTATAGATTAAATCCCAATAGCTATGGATATGAGTGTTGTGATTGGATAATTTTACTTTATTTTGCATTTGTAATTGGAATAAGTGTTTTTTTATTTTTATTTACCTTCTTTATTCATAAATTTATAAAAAGAAATATTAAAATAGCAAGAATTTTGTCTGTAATTTTTTCTTTAATTTCTTTTTATATATTTATTGTTTTTTATATTATTGATAAAAAGGAAATTAAGTGTCCTGATATTTATTTTTGTACTTTTAATTTTATAATTTATATCCTTCCAATTTTATTAATTTTCTATTCTTTTTTCTTAATATATCTTTCATTTAGGAAGAAAATACATTATTGAAAAAATAAAAAATGAAAAAAGAGAAAAAAAATAAAAAAATAGAAATTTCTAAGCTAAACAATAAGTTACATATTTCTTTACTCCAAGTGCTAAATCAAGTAGCATTTTATGATCTGATTCTGATATTTTTCCATCTGAATTTAGATCAATACAACAAATATTTGTTGTAGTTATAAATCTTCCGGAAAGAACATTTTCCATTATTACCGAATCAGATATATCAATTTTTCCATCTGAATTTAAATCTCCGATTCGCTGTCCTTTATAACAACTAACAACTTTAGTATCATTACGCCAAATATACAAAGTATCAACATATTTTATTAAATCACCAATAGTTAATTTGACAGGAGAAATCATATTATCAATCTCTTCTTTGGTGTATACCTCATATTTTCCAAGCGTATTTGCATTAACTCTTATTACATTTCCTGTTATCTTGTTTGTTATTAAAGTAACTGCAACTGATACTACAATAACTATTAGAATTATTGCCAAGATATTTAAATTGTTTTTTTCCATTGTTTTTTACCTCCTTTCAAATCTTTTTCTTTCAAAAATTAAACGATATATATATATATACTTTTCTATTCTTCTTTATTAAAATGACAGATGAAAAAATTCTTGCAAGAGGGGCAGAAGCAATTCTTATTAAAAAAGATAATTTGCTAATAAAAAGAAGAATAAAAAAATCTTATAGAATTCCAGAAATAGATGAAAGATTAAGAAAATTAAGAACAAGAGCAGAAGGAAGAATAATGAAAAAACTTTATGGAAAAATAAATATTCCTAAAATTATCTCTGATGATGAAAAAAATAAAGAGATAATTATGGAATATATAGAAGGAAAAAAATTATCAGAGCATTTAGATAACTTTTCTTTAGAAAGACAAAAAAAGATATGTGAAAAAATTGGAAATATAGTTGCAATACTACATGAAAATGATATTATTCATAATGATTTAACAACAAGCAACATGATATTAAAAAATAATAAAATTTATTTTATTGATTTTGGTTTATCTTTTTTCAGCAAAAGAATAGAGGATAAAGCAGTAGATTTGCATTTGTTTAAACAAGCTCTTGAATCAAAGCATTACAAAAATTTTGATTCTCTTTGGAATTCTTTTTTGCAAGGTTATAAAATTAATAAAGATTTTGAAAAAATAATGGAACAATTTAAAAAAGTAGAAAAAAGAGGAAGATACAAACATTGACCAAACTTAAATAATAAATTTAATATTAAAGGAAATTTTATAAACTAACTGTAATTAAAATATCTATAGCCCTGTCGTCCAGCGGTCAAGGATATGAGGCTTTGGACCTCAGGACCCAGGTTCGAATCCTGGCAGGGCTATAAATTACTTTTTAATAAAATAGAACTTTTATAATACAATAAAAATGCATAAAAAAATATTCTTAGAAAGTAATTAAAGATGCTAAAATAAAAATTAATTTTAAAAAAGGATTATCAAAATAAAAAAATTTGTCTTTATCCAGAGGACATTAGAAGAATTATTGTTAAATTAATAAAAATGAATTATAAAAAATATAAAACAAACATAGTAAGAATAAAAATTTCTTTAAAAAATAGCAATATCATAACATTTAAAAATGAAAAAAAATAAAAAAGAATATAAAAAATGGCAAGACAAAAAAAATTAGAAGTAGAAGATAAAATAGAAGAAAAAAAAGAAATTAAAGGAAAAAAAGAAATAGAAAAAATTATAATTGAATTAGCTAAATCTGGTCTTACAGCAGAAAAAATAGGATTAGTTTTAAAACAAAAATATAACATAAATAATGTAAAAAAAGAGACTGGAAAAAAAATTTCCCAGATTTTAAAAGAAAATAATTTATACATTGATCCTGATATTAAAAATCTTAAAGAAAAAAAAGAAAGATTAGAAAAACATATAGCAAAACATAAACATGATTATACAGCAAAAAGAATTTTACCAATAGTTGCATCAAAGGTAAAAAAATTAGAAAAAATTAAAGAAAAATAATTTTCTTTTTACTTTAAAATGAAGAATGAAATAAAAAATATAGCAAATATTTTTTTAGAAAAAATAAAAAATAGTAGAGCTTATATAATAACCCACTTTGATACCGATGGAATTACTTCTGCTGCTATATTTTCTCTTTTTCTGAAAAAAATTGATGTACCTTTTAAGATAAAAATAGTTCCTTATCTAGAAAAAGAATTTATAAAAAATTTAAATAAAGAAACTAAAGAAAAAGATATTATAATTTTTTTAGATTTAGGCAGCTCTTATATAGAAGAATTAGAAAACTTAAACAAAGATGTTTTTATTTTAGATCATCATGAAACTGAAAAAAGGAAAAAATACGAGAGGGTTTTTTTTATTAATCCCCATCTTTTCGGTCAAGAGCAAATAAGTGCTGCTGGTCTATGTTATTTTTTTTCAAAGGCATTAAATAAAGAAGATAAAGAAATGGCAAATCTTGCTGTTATAGGTATGGTTGGAGATGTCTTAGAAAGAGAGATAAGTAAAATGAATAATGAAATATTGAATGATGCTGAAGTAGTAATAAAAAAAGGATTAATGCTTTATCCTTCAACAAGGCCGATTAATAAAACTTTGGAATATTCAAACATATTTATACCAGGAGTTACAGGAGATTCTTTAGGTGTGATTAGATTATTAAATGAATGTGGAATAAAAAAAGAAAACGGATCTTATAAAACTTTACTAGAATTGAATAAAGAAGAAGTTTCTAAATTGATAACATCTATATTATTAAGAACAAATATAGAAGAAAAAGAATTAATAGGAAATATCTATTTAATAAAATTTTTTAATAAATTAAGTGATGCTAGAGATATAAGTTCAATGATAAATGCTTGTTCTAGATTAGGTTATAGTGAAACTGCTCTTTTGCTATGTTTACAAAAAGAAAAAGCTATAAAAAAAGCAGAAGAAATATATGCTAAATACAAACAAGAAATAATTAACGGCTTACAATTTATACAAGAAAATAAAATTGAAGGAAAAAATTATATTATAATAAATGCAAAAAGTAGAATAAGAAGTTCATTAATTGGAACAATAACAAGTATATTAATTCATTCTATAAGCAAAGAAAAAGATTTAATTATTGTTGGAATGGCTTACGATTCAAAAAATATTAAAGTTTCTGTAAGAGTCTCTAATGGATTAAAAGAAATAAATGCTAAAGAAATTTTAGAAAAAATTGTTAAAGTGGTTGGTGGCGAGTATGGCGGCCACAAAAAAGCTGCTGGTTGTATAATTAATAAAAATGATGAAGATAAATTTTTAGAAATTTTAAAGAAGAATCTTGAGATAGAAGTCATAAAGATTTAAATATAGAATAATTTTCTTTTCTTTATGGAAGAAAATGATCTTGTTATGTGTGTCGTAGAAAAAATAGAAGGAACAGCAGTATTTGTAAAAATAAATAACAACATAGATGGCACTATAAACTTTTCTGAAATTGCAGCTGGAAGAATAAGAAATATAAGAGATTACGTATTTCCTGGAAAAAGAATAGTATGTAAGGTATTAAGAATTAATCCAAATGGTGTAATAAATTTAAGTTTGAGAAGGGTAACAGAAAAAGAGAGAAAAGATTTTTTAGAAAAATATCAAAAGGAAAATGCTTCTATTAATATAATAAAAAAAATAGCTTTAAGTGAAGCTGATAAAATAATTTCTGAAATAAAAAAAGAAAATGAAAATATATATGAATTTTTACAAAAATCGAAAGAAAACCCTTCTCTTTTAGATAAATATTTTACAAAAGAACAAGCAAATGAAATATTAGAAATATTAAAAGAAAAAAAAGAAAAGGAAAAAGAGATAAAGAAAAATTTTTATCTTAAAACTAAAAGAAGTGACGGAATAGAAGTTATAAAAAAAATATTATTTCCTTATAAAGATTATATAATTTATTTAGGATCTTCTAAATTTAGAATAGCAAAAAAATCCTCTAATTACAAACAAACAGAAAAAGAAATAGATTCTATGTTAGAAAGTATAGAAAAAGAAGCAAAAAAAGAAAAATGCGAATTCTTAATTGAAAAATGAAGATGAAAAAATGTTTAAAATGTAATATTTATACTCTAAAGAATAATTGCCCAAAATGTAATAATAAAACTATATCTGCTCATTATAAATTTATAAAAATAATTATTAATGAATAAATTTATAAAGATGTATTAAAAAATTATTCTGGTTCTTCTAGACGGGGTATTTTTTTAATTTTTTCTTTTAATAAATTATATAACTTAATTCCTTTGGGGTAAAATTTCTTTTTATAATCTAAAGATAAATCTTTATATATATTTCTTACTTCTTCATATTTATTTTTAGCATCTTCTAATTCATTTTTCTTATAATGAATTATACTTTCATTCGTTAATTCATTTAACTTATTAATTAAGATTAAATTTCTTTTTCTTTCAATTTCTTCTCTTTCTTTTAGCTCATCTTTTAATTCTCCAACTGCGGTCTTCATTTTTAAACTTCTGATTCTTTCTGTCTTTTTTCTTCTGTTTCTTATTAGCAGTATTATAAGAATTAAAAAAATAAGGCCAATTAAAGCTAAGATTAAAATCCAAAAAGGATTCATAACAACATAAAAGTTATCATGACCAATTAAAGTTATATTATTATAGGTCATTAAAGTATTAAAAGTATATTCCCCTCTTTTTATATTGTCTGGCAAAGTTAATTCTTCTAACAATTCTAATTTTGTTTCTACCGCAACCCACTTGCTTTGACTTAAAATCTCTTCATTACTTCCTTTTTTTGTTATATAGCTTTTTACATAAACATCTACTCTTCCATAACCCATATTTATTAATTCTACTCTTGCTCTTACATCTTTTCCCGGATAAATTTTCTTGTATTGTGGTAATACCCTAACAACAACGTCAAATAAAGCTCCTGAAATAACATTTAGAGTAACTGGAATTTTTTTATCTTTTCCTTCTGTCATTATGGTTATATTTTCTTTATATATTCCAATATCTTTAGGTCCAATTATATCAAGAGAAACATTTTCCATTTCTTTATTTAAAAGATATAAAGAACTTGGAGCCTTTATATTTTCTGTGTCTGAAATAAAAAGAAGATTAATATCTTTTGATCCATTATTTATTATAGTTAAATTAAATTTCTTTAATTCTTTTTGTTTTAATTCTAAGTTTATTTCTTCTGGAATAACAAAATATAAGATTTCTTCTTTTTCTCTTTGTTTTTCTTTATTATCTCCAGCAGAACTTTCTCCACCACCTCCGCCAGAACCATATAGATAAACAAAACTCTGATTTTGAAATTTTCTATCAATAGATTCATTGCAAATTGGTGTGCAGCTTGTGCATAATCCGGTTTTAGGATCACATGTATTTTGACATGAACTTATGCTTCCATCAGGACATTTTATCTCGCTGTTATTACATTTTACATTTAAGCATAAATCTTTGCATGTATTTACTGGAGTGCAGC